>CAXQZJ010000093.1:0-8522 GCA_964228145.1 Alteromonadaceae bacterium
CGCTGACTGTCGTGCCACAGGCGCGCATTGCACAAATGCGGCAAATGCAGGTGCCGGTTTGTTTTCCCTGTATGATCAAAAAACCAGACTCACCCACGACCTTATACACAACCGCGACCCATGTGTACCCACCCCATGTGCTGATTGCTAACCCTGCGGCAGCAGATATGATCTTAGCCCGATACGGGGAGCCGGTCTCGTTGTCGGCGGTGCTAGCTGATGCACAATTGTGGTTTGGCCAACCTGCTGGTCGTAAATACGGTGAGCTGTTGCAACCCACTATTGCCGACAGCCTTGAACGTTACCGCCAAGTTATAAAGGTTAACACCAAAGAAGGTGCCAAAGGGGTATTGAACATGGTTGCACTTGAGCGATTGGATTACACCCTGGACTATCCGTTTGTTGGACGTTATTACGAGGCAAATTCGGGGAATTCGTTTCGCTATATTCCATTGCAGGAGAACCAGCAACAGGTGATAAAAGGCGCCATAGGGTGTACGCGCTCAGACTGGGGGACGCAAACGATTGCGATATTGAATCAGGCCGTGAGTAAAGTGCAAGCATCTCCTGTATTCAGGCAGCGCTTGCAGTATTGGCTTGCTGATGATGACCCGCAATACTGGCAAAAATTTGCTGCTATAGAGCAACCGATTGGCCTGCCTGCTACTGAGCCGCTATTTGTTGATTGAGGCGAGGTGATATAAGTTGGTTGGAAAACCGTGCAATGACACGGTTTTTTGTTTTTGGCCGGTTAAATGGCGACAAAAGACTAAACGTTTTCTGGCATTATGCAGATAAAGAGAGAGTGCCGTCACGCCCAAGGCGAAAACACCAAGAAGAGATCCCGATGAGATTGCCAATTACAATTTTAATGATAACAGCATTAAGTGGATGTGAATCTGTATTGAGTCCGCTGAATCTGAGTGCCGAAGATACCCAGCCGCATCACAATGTGTATCAGGCGGGGATGGCCGACAACCAGGTTACGAGGCAGGATCCACTTCGCACTTATTTGCACGAGTTAGTGGTTAAGTTAACCGATAATATGCGGGACCTGACAACGGAAAACACTCTGGCAGTAACCAGCTTCGTCTATTTAAACAGTGATTTACAAAGCGCAGACTTACTTGGTCAGCATATGGCGGAGCATCTGGGTAGTTTATTCCATGAATTTGGCGCAAACGTCATTGATGTAAAGACCTTGGACTTTGTGCGAGTGACAGAATTTGGTGATTTCAGTTTTAGCCGTGACTTTACCGAACTACGCCACGATTTACCGATTGACTATGTGCTGGGCGGCACGCTGGTAAATACCGGTAATGGGATGGTGATTCACAGCAAGGTTATCGATATAAAAACCAAGCAGGTCACTGCCAGTGCCAGTATTCAGGTGCCATCACACTTGGTAGAAGAGCTGCGAGTTGGGGCTTGGGTTGATGGGATTCCGGGGGTTGCACGATGAAAAAAATCGGCATCCTTTTAGTGACGGGCCTGTTGTCCGGCTGTGCCGCCCTGGATTGGTTTGAGCTTCCTCAAGAGCATGAGGAGAATCAAAGATCCATGGCGGTGCAGGCACAAGGGTCAATCGTCCAAGCATCCCAACCGTCCAATCCGATGCCGGTGAGTGAAAACAGGTCGGTTTATCAGGGCATTCGGATGCACAAGCCGCTGGCAGATTATGCGGCGCAGATGGTAATCGCAATGCTAGATCAAGGGCCCGAACTGACCGGTAAGCCGGTTGCTGTAGCCAGCTTCGTTGATTTTGATCAGCAGCTCAACACACCCTCTATGCTGGGAAATCAATTTGCCGAAGCCAGCATTACTATGTTGCGTAAATATGGTGTGAATGTTCAGGACCTTCAGGTTAGCCCCGTTATTGAAACGCAAGGGGCCGGCAATTTTGCTTTTGTCAGGGTTGCGAGCAAGCAACAAGTTGACTATGTACTGGCGGGAACCTTGGTTTATGCGCAGCAAGGTGTTGAAATTCAGGGCAGAATAGTTCAGCCTGCTTCTGGTATGGTGATCGCGACAAGCAGGGTGTTTATTCCTTATCCGGTGCTTAAGAGCCAAGGTTTATTACCTGCGCGATAATCAGGTATGACGCCACTCAAGGAGGCAATATGGAAGTAAAACAACTCACGGAAACCTTGTACGTCAGCGGCCAAATCCGACCTGAGCAATTGCCCCAACTCGGCGAACATGGATTTAGTCAGCTTATTTGTTTACGTCCCGATGACGAGCAGCCAGGTCAGCCTGATTTCCAACAAATAGCCGAGGCTGCGCAAAGTGAACAGATTAACTGTGTACACATCCCGGTGACCATGGATCACATCACCGAACAGCAAGTAAGGGCGATGAGCCAGGCGCTGGCCACAGAAAAAATGACATTGGCCTATTGCGGGAGCGGAATGCGCGCGTGCTTGTTATGGGCGTTGTGTGCAGTCGCTGCGGGTCAGCCTGTCGAAGAGGTGATTAATACAGCCCGTCAAGCAGGTTTTGACCTCACTCAGGCACTGGCCAATCTGTCTTAATCAGGATTTGAAAAACCCGTCCTGCTGTTTGGCGAGCATTGCTTCTATTTCTTCCACGTCGATGAGTGGCTCGACGGGTGATTCAGCGTTATTATCTGCACCACAAGGTATCGACTT
This sequence comes from Alteromonadaceae bacterium, assembly GCA_964228145.1. GTDB lineage: Bacteria > Pseudomonadota > Gammaproteobacteria > Enterobacterales > Alteromonadaceae > Pseudobowmanella. Next base: position 2,649 of record CAXQZJ010000093.1, read on the forward strand.
TTGCTCGCTGGCCCATTCACCTAAGTCTATTAACTGGCAGCGTTTACTGCAAAATGGACGAAACGGACTTTGTTCACTCCACTCAACTTCTTTTTTACACTCAGGACAATTTACCGTTAATGGCATTGACAATACTCCGGCTAACAACAGGCGAGCCGGAATTGTACATCCTGTTCCTGGGTAACAACACCTTCTTGCTGAGGTGCAAACAAATAAAAGCGAATTGCATAGCGATATTTATTACCACTTAACGTGGGGTAGTACTGCTTGTCGGTGGGACATTCAATGCGAATTAACTCGTTGCGACTATCTGCAACACCCTGGTAAAAGCCTTTTTCAGCCATGATTGACTCAAAGCGTCCTCGTTCACGCAAGAAAGATAAGGTGATTTCCATTGCTTCGTGGACCAAGGTAAATTCCGCTAACCAACGTTTGATATCTTGCTTTCTGGTGTCAATGGGTTGGTTAAGCCAATAGTGCAGGTTTGGTAAATCAAATGCACAGGTGGCACCCGGAATGGAGAAACGTTGGCGGATGGTGTTGAGAAATTTGTCGTCGCGCAATATTGCACCTAACTTGCGCGCCATTTTCAGCTTATCCCGCAAGTTAACGATTTGCCGTAACGTCGCCTGCAACGCATTGTTATCGATATTGGGGTGTTTTGACCAATGAACCAGATTGCGTTCATGGCTCTCAATGTCTCGCAACATGTCGGTGCGCACGTCGACCCGATCCAGCAAATCCATGAGAGTAAACAAAGACTCGAGAAAGTTAATGAATTGCCATTCGTGCTGTAACGAATCCGCTTGCAGCAATTGCTTAAATAACTGCTCCAAACGTAAGTAAGTACGTACTTTTTCGTTGAGCGGAAATTCGTAAACTGCTGTCGACATGGGGCCTCTGATCAAGCTTTATTGGGTTTTTATTGTGATCGCTCGCTGTGCTTAGCAGCACTAGCCAGAGCATATTGACAATATTGCTGATGTAATTCAACAACCTGATGGCGAAGATGTTGCAAGTCACCGCGATTATCGATGACATCGTCTGCATGTTGCAGGCGCTGTTTTCGGCTAGCCTGGGCTGCCATAATCGCCTGAATTTGCTGGACAGATGTATCATCCCTGACACTGGCGCGAGCGAGTTGTTGGGATTCGCTAACGTCAACCACAGCAATTCGGTTGACCATTGACTGCATGTTGTTTTCAATTAGCAGGGGCACCATCAAAATACAGTAGCTTGATCTTGCCTCATTGCATTGTTCAATTAGACGGATTCGGATCAAAGGGTGCAGCAGTTGATTTAGCCATTGCTTGTCTTCAGCATTGCTGAAAACCTTTTCACGCAAGAAGGCGCGGTTAAGTTCCCCGGTTTCGAGTAAAACAGTATCGCCAAAGCGTTGATGAATTTCAGTTAACGCAGGGCTTGAGGGCGCAACAACATCACGGGCTACCTGATCGGCATCGATAACATCAATGCCAAGCTCTTTGAACATATCAGCGGCGGCAGATTTGCCGCTTCCAATACCACCGGTCAGGCCAATAATGTAGTGACTCACGTTAGTAGCCAATGCCAATAAGCGCTAACAATTTGATCGCCATACAGCAAGGTAATCCAACCAGCGATGGCTAAGTAGGGACCAAATGGTATCGGGCGGGATTCGCTTTGTTGGCTGAGCTTCAGGTACAGGGTCCCGACAATGGCACCGACCACAGAGGACAGCAAGATGACCACGGTAAGGTGCTCCCAGCCAACAAAGGCACCAATGGCCGCGAGCAATTTAAAGTCTCCATAGCCCATGCCTTCTTTTCCGGTAAGTAACTTAAATCCCCAATAAATGGTCCACAACACCAAATAGCCAGCAGCGGCCCCCAATATGGCAGAACTGCTCTCCACAAAGTAAGCAGGAATACTGACCAATAAGCCCAGCCACAACAGCGGCAGGCAAATTTGATCCGGCAGCAGCATTTTGTCGAAATCAATCGCGGTCAGTGCGATCATCGCCCAGGTAAACAGTAAAGCGACCAGGGTTGCCATAGTGACCCCAAAATGCAGGGCGACCAGCAAGCTGGCCAAACCTGTGATGGCTTCAACGATGGGGTAGCGTGGAGAAATTTTGGTGTGGCAATTGGCGCATTTTCCTTTTAGCCACAGCCAACTTAAAACGGGGATATTTTGCCAGGGGCGAATAGCGGAATGACAACCCGGGCAGCGGGAGCCAGGTACCACCAGATTGTAGACAGCCTGATCTTCCTGCGGTTGTTCTGGGTGGAAATAAGCCTGATATTCCCGTTTCCAGCCGCGCTCCATCATTATCGGTAAGCGGTGAATCACCACGTTTAAGAAACTACCGACCAACAGGCCAAGGATGGTCACGAGTGAGTAAAACAAAGTCGGGTGTAGCTGAAAAACCAGCACCAAATTATCCATCTGTCGTCCATTTTCAGGCAGTGGTACTGCCGTATTATTATCTGCGTGGCAAAGGTATCACACCACACTCGCCATCTGGAAGATCGGCAGGTACATGGCAATAATTAATCCGCCGATGACCACACCAAGTACCGCCATAATGATGGGTTCAAGTAATGCGGTCAGGCCGTCTACCATGTCATCAACTTCACGCTCATAGACATTGGCAATTTTATCCAACATTTCATCCACCGCACCAGATTCTTCACCAATGGCGACCATTTGCGTCACCATATCCGGGAAGACCCCTGTTGCGCGCATCGCCGTGTTCATTTGCTGACCGGCACTGACTTCGCTACGAATGAATAAAATGGCATCCCGATAAATGGCGTTGCCTGCGGCACCCGCAGCTGATTCCAGCGCACTGATCAATGGCACGCCAGCGGTAAAGGTGGTGGATAAGGTACGGGTAAATCGCGCGATGGCGGCTTTTTTAAGGATATCGCCGATAACTTTTACTTTGAGTAATTTAGCATCCAGTGAATCACGCAATTTTGCTGAGCGTTTATACTGTCGGATGAAAAAGAAGATTCCCACACCTATGGCAATCGCGATATAGGCGCCGTTATCCTGTAAGAATCGTGACAAGTTAATTACCATCTGGGTAAAGGCCGGCAATTCAGCACCAAAATTGCCGAATATCTCTTCAAACTGAGGTACCACGAAGATCAGCAAGATAACTGTAACGATAGTTGCCACCACAACAACGGCAGCTGGGTAAAACATGGCTTTTTTGATTTTAGACTTTAAAGCTTCGGATTTCTCTTTGTAGGTGGCAATCCGATCGTAAATGGTTTCTAAGGCGCCGGATTGTTCACCGGTCGCGACCAAATCGCAGTATAAGTCATCAAACTGCAGCGGGTGTTTGCGTAATGCTGTCGAAAGTGGGTTACCGGCTTTGACCTCATTACCAATTTCGTTGAGCATTTTGCGCACGCTTTGTTTTGCGTGGCCTTCGGCAATCATGTCGATGGTTTGGATCAGGCTAACGCCAGCTGCGAGCATGGTAGCAATTTGCCGTGATATGACGCAGATATCAGCAGCAGTTATTTTTTCACCACCACGGCCAAACAAGGGTTTAGAATACTTTTTGATTTTGGTGGTGGATATGCCCTGACGACGCAACATGTTTTTTGCTTCGACCAGATTTGACGCAGAAATTTGGCCTTTTACGGGCTGTCCTTGTCGGTTTTTGCCGTTCCAATCATAAGTATCAAGCTTTTTCGCTGCTGCAGACATATTTCCACCTGGCTTTTTGGGTTGCTGGAGACAAAAAAACCCAGCCGAAACTGGGTTTTTGTTTAATCTGATTCAGATTAGCAAAGGTCAGCTGGGTTACAGGTTGGTGTCCAAGTAACTTTACCGTTTGCTGCTACAGCAGGTGTCAGGGTGTAAGTTGCACCGTTCATAGCGCCAGTCGCATCGGTAGGTGCAGACACAGTGATAACACCATCGGTTACGGTCAAGCCAACTACACCAGCAGCGGCTGGTACAGCGGCCGGTAAACCATTTTGACCATCGTCACAGTTGGCTGCCGCACCGGTAACCTGAACACAGATTTCGACAGACGTTTTCAAACCTGAAGACGCATTGGTCAATTCAGTGTACTTGGCTTTGTCAGTGAAGTTTTGGTAAGCCGGCAGTGCGATGATTGCAAGAATACCGATGATGGCAACTACAATCATTAATTCAATCAGAGTAAAACCTTTGTTGTTTTTCAGTTGAGCGTTTTTCATGTCTATCTCCTGTGCATCTCCGATGCAATTTGGTCAGAAAGTTTAAATCAGGTTTAGGGTTTGTGACCGGTGAAAAGCGTTTGTTTTTCCTCGGCCTCTCTCCCTTGCACACTTCCAGTATAGATGGGTTCGTCTTGGCGACAAGTATGCAGAAAAATACCTGGGTGTTTGATTTTCTTATTAATCGGGTCTACGACAGCAAAACTTTAGAAAAAACAAAAGTTTATTTTTATCAAAGTAAACGTAGAGAGAGGTCGACTGCATCAATATGCTTGGTCAGTGCCCCGCTTGATACATAGTCTACCCCTAGCGTTGCCAGCTCTTTTAGTCGTTGCTCTTCGACATTGCCTGACACTTCGAGTTTAGCACGTCCCGCAGTAATTTCGACGGCGCTACTTACATCCTGATTGCTGAAGTTATCTAACATGACAATATCTGCGCCAGCATCCAGAGCCTGGCGTAATTCGTCCAGGTTCTCTACTTCCACTTCTACTTGTTTGTCACTGTGCAAATTGCGTGCGGTATGCACAGCCTGTTGAATTGAGCCACAAGCGGCAATGTGGTTTTCTTTAATTAGGAAAGCATCATACAAACCAATACGGTGATTTTTACCGCCCCCGCAGGTAACAGCATATTTTTGCGCGAGTCGCAGACCGGGCAGGGTTTTACGTGTGTCCAGTAACCGTGTTGAGGTGCCTTCAAGGATTTTGGCATAGCGTGCAGTGCGGGTCGCGGTGGCACTGAGGGTCTGCAAGAAGTTAAGTGCGGTACGTTCGCCAGTCAAAATATCCCGGGCAGGACCGGTCAAGGTCACCATAGGCGCGTTGGCATCTAAATGATCGCCGTCTTCGCAAAACCAGTTTAAAGAAACGTGGTCACCTAATTGTTTGAACACTTCCTCTGCCCATGCAATGCCTGCTACCACACAGGGTTGGCGAGTAATAATGGTGGCCGTGGTTTGCTTATCACTGGGGATCAATAACGCCGTAATATCAGCCTCATGAAAGTTGTCAGAGCCTAAGTCTTCCTGCAACGCATGGAATACGCTGGTGGTAATGTGTTGTTCTAATGTCATGTTATAAATTTTGCGTCAGTATTAAAGTTTTATTTCTTTGTTCAAAGTCCAATTGCTTGAGCACGCTCATGCCCAGCAGAATCTGTCGTCCACTAAATCCCGGATTGAGATGAGCGTCGACATCACGCAATTGAATATCACCTAATGTCAGTGAGTCTATCTGAGTTGTGTATACCTGAACAGTCCCGTTGGCAGTTGAAACCGGGCGCGCGTAACCCGGCATTAATCCAAGCTCTTGCTGCAATTGCGCGGGGATGGAAACCTGAGTTGCGCCAGTATCGAGTAAAAAGGTCACCGGTTTACCATTGATAGTACCGTTGGCAACATAATGACCTTGCCGGTTTTGTTGCAGTTCAACGACCGCTCGACCATTGTTTAAATAAGATTTAGGTTGTTGATTCGGGTTGGCTTTATCTGCCAAAAAGTCGTCAAAATATAAGGTCAGCAGAAGTAGCGCGCTTAACCACGCCAGCCATAACATGCCTTTGCCAATTTTAGGGGTCGGATCTGTCTGCATGCAGTATTCCTTTTATAGTAGAGCAGGTCAGGATAAGGGATAATAACTGAAACCATTGTGTGTTTACGAATATACCCGAG
>CAXQZJ010000094.1:0-12146 GCA_964228145.1 Alteromonadaceae bacterium
AGTGTAAACAATGAGAGTGCTGTCTGTGGATGGTGCTGTACTGACACTGAGCAGCAAGGCAACGCTTAATACTAACCCGTGAATCTTCGACCTCCTGCCGAACCACTGCCATGTGTGTTTGCACTAAGTAAACTTAAGACCTGATCGGCGAAAACTGTTAAATACTGTTGCAGTGTAGACAATTGACAGAAGTTTGGTGCAATTTTTTAAAGATCAATTGAGCGAGGGGAAGCGACGGATAACAGGCTGCCACATAGGGCTTAGACATGTCGAGGCAACGACTGAGGGGCGAGATGACGTCAAACAGCTCAGCGCGTAACTTGGCAAGTATGGCGCTCTTGTGCCAATATTTTGTTAAATACTTCTGGAGAGTTATGAATGAAAAAATGGCTTGGGTTACTTTGTCTTGCCGCAAGTGCAAATGTGACAGCTGCCGGGAATGATCAGCATGTCTTGGGCGTGTTTGTTGGTGCGACCCATAACGACAGTTCTGACTTCACTTTCGGTGTTGAGTACGAATTTAAATTTACCCCTCAGTGGGGCGCTGGCGTTGTGTACGAAAGGACCAATGATGCTCACTACGGTGACGGTGCCAGCGTAATTGTCGCGAATGTCTTTTATCATCCGGATAATCATTGGCGTCTGGGCGTAGGAGCAGGTACAGAAAAAATTGGTGGTGCGTATGACCATAGTGAAACGTTGTGGCGACTCAGCGCGGCCTACGACTTTCATTTAGGTGGGTTTGGAATCGCGCCCACCATAGCCGTCGATTTTGTCGATGGAGAAACCTTGACCGTTTATGGTTTGACCTTCGTCAAAACATTCTGATCTAGCTCCTTGTGCGGTGCTTGGCGCGCCGCACTACATCTTAAATTTTAACCTATTTATACAAAAAGGCATTTCACCTGGTGCGAATAAACGCTAGCCTGAGTTGATGGGGACAAATTAAAGCTTCAGGGTTCATGCCAATGTACGTCGCACTGCCAAACCGGCCGGACTGGTCATCACTGTTAAAATCAGGTAATCGCGTATTTTTGGGATCAAATGCTGCCGTACCTAATGGTCTTGTTGACGATCTGATTACTCATGGGCAAGATCTGCACGATATTGAAGTTGTTCATTTCAATACCCTTTCTGATGCCCGTTGGGTCGAGCCGCAACACAGTGACTTATTTAAGGTGAATACGCTGTTTATTGGCGGGGAAAAAATACGTCAGGCAGTAGCGGAAGGCAGGGCCGATTATACCCCTTGTTTTCTATCTGAAATCCCTTCGTTATTTGAGCAGGACATTTTGCCATTAGACGCCGCGTTGATCATGGTCAGCCTACCGGATAAATATGGTTATTGTTCTTTGGGTGTGGCAGTGGATGTCACATTAGCGGCGATTCGAAAAGCGCGTTATGTCATTGCCCAAGTAAATCCAATGATGCCTCGCACCAGTGGGCATTCTTATATTCATATCAGTGAGTTGACGGCGACGATCGAAATGGCTCAGCCATTGCCAGAGTTGCCCGAATTCGAGTTGGATAAAAAGGTCGAACGTATCGGTCAGTACGTGTCGATGCTGGTGCCGGATGGCGCAACACTTCAGCTCGGAATAGGAAAAATTCCTAATGCGGTGTTGAAATACTTACAGCACCACAAGGATTTGGGGGTCCACAGTGAACTCATAACCGATGGTATCATCGACTTGATGTCGAAAGGCGTCATTAACAATCGGCGCAAAACTTTCCACCCAGGCAAGGTGGTCACCAGTTTTTGTTTAGGCAGCAAAAAGCTCTATGACTTTGTCAATGCCAATCCCCACGTCGAGTTTTATCCCAGTGATTACGTTAATTCCCCTGCCAACATCGCTCGAAACCACGCCATGATGTCGATTAACAGCGCACTGGAAGTTGATCTGACCGGACAGGTAGTCGCTGATTCTCTGGGTTACCAGTTTTACAGTGGCATAGGTGGCCAGGTAGATTTCATTCGCGGTGCGGCAATGGCGAAAGGAGGAAAGCCTATCATTGCGATGATGTCGACCGCCAAAAAGGGTACCGTTTCACGAATTGTACCTTCAATTACAGAAGGCAGTGGTGTTGTGACATCCCGTGGACATGTGCATTATGTGGTAACCGAATTTGGTGTGGCGTCATTAAAAGGTCGCAGTGTCAGGGAGCGGGCGCTGGAACTGATTCGGGTTGCTCATCCAGATTTTCGTGCGCAATTGTTGGAGGCCGTGCGCAAGCATTACTGGGTACCTAACTATCAAAAAGACTATCCGCGGGAAGTGCCTGAGTTAGGAAGTATTAATGTTCGCCGAATCAGGGTAGGAGATGAAGAATTAGACCTTCGGCCGCTTAATCCCTCGGACGAACGGCGCTTACAAGAGTTTTTCTATTCCCACACCAAAGAAACGTTGTTACTTAGGTACAACCATTATCCAAAGCAAATGACACGGGAAAAATCTTGTTCGTTAGTTAGTGTCGACCAAAGTAAGGATTTAGCCTTATGCATTGTCCGGCAGCAGGGCTCGGTATCTCAGATCCAAGCGGTTGGACGATACTATCTAAATCAGTCAGGCACTGGCTGCGAAGTGGCTTTTGTTACCCGAGAAAAGTACCAAGGCAAGGGAATGGCCAGCCAACTGCTACGCACTATGATAGATATCGCCAGGCAGCGTGGTTTAGCTGTTATGCATGCGTTTGTGCGCGCTGACAATAAAAATATGCTCAAGGTTTTTGAAAGTGCGGGCTTTGAACGGCAGCCTGTTGAAGAGCCCGGAGAGGTGACACTGTCATTGTCAATAGGTGAAGGAGTATGAATTTTATCTACATCAGCCATGCGGATTGTCACCTCCATGACATTGGTCATGATCATCCAGAGTGTCCTGAACGCCTTGATGCAATTAATGACAGACTCATTGCCTCCGGGGTAGATTTCACTTTATTGCGAGAAACCGCGCAACAGGCCACGCCCGAGCAATTATACCGTGCCCACGACAAGACCTATGTTGACAATATACTTGCTCACATTGGTCAAGACGGCAGGATTCACCTTGATGAGGATACGGTTTTGATGGAGCGCAGCGTTGACGCCGCATTACTGGCTGCCGGTGCAAATGTTCAGGCAGTTGACGCTGTTATGCAAGAGCGCGCCGGCCAGGCGTTTTGCGCAGTGCGTCCGCCGGGGCACCATGCGGGCAAACATCAAGCCATGGGGTTTTGTGTATTCAATAACGTTGCTGTTGCCGCAACCCATGCCATGGAAGTTTATGGATTAACTCGTGTGGCTATCATCGATTTTGATGTGCACCATGGCAACGGAACCGAAGATATTTTTTTCAACGACGAGCGTGTGATGCTCTGTTCAAGTTATCAATATCCTTTTTATCCATACAATGTTGGACCTGGCAATGGGCATATATTGAACCTGCCGTTACCTGCGGGCACGGGCAGCGAGGAATTTCAAATGGCTGTCCAACAGAAATGGTTGGACCGTCTCGACGAGTTTGCGCCGCAGTTAATATTATTTTCAGCTGGATTCGACGGGCATTTCGAAGACGAAATGGGCCAATTTCAGCTCGTTGAAACCGATTACGATTGGATCACCAGAGCCGTCAAATGCATCGCAGATAAACACTGCGGGGGGAAAATGGTTTCGACTCTGGAGGGCGGCTATGCCCTCAATGCGTTAGGTCGCAGCGCCGTGGTACATATCAAAGCCATGATGGGTTAAAATGCGGCAATACCGGTAATGGCGCGCCCCAATATCAAGGTGTGTATGTCGTATGTTCCTTCATAGGTATTGACCGATTCCAGGTTCATTGCGTGGCGAATCACGTGATATTGGTCACTGATGCCGTTCGCGCCTAACATGTCACGTGCAGTGCGGGCTATCTCCAGCGCTTTTTGACAGTTGTTTCGCTTCATCAAAGAAACCAGTTCAACTGGGCATTGGCCTTTATCCATGAGCCTGCCCATTTGCAATGCACCTTGCAGACCCAAACCAATCTCACTATGCATGTCGGCAAGTTTGCGCTGTACTAACTGATTAGCCGCCAAGGGTTTGCTAAATTGCTGACGGTGGGTTACGTAATTCAGTGCTTGCTCGAAACAAAATCCTGCCGCCCCCATTGCTCCCCAGCTGATCCCATATCGGGCCTTGTTTAAACAGCTGAAAGGGCCTTTCAATCCTCGACAATCAGGCAATAAATTGTCTGCTGGCACAAACACATCTTGCATCACGATTTCCCCCGTCACAGAGGCGCGAAGAGAAAACTTACCTTCGATTATTGGCGCTGATAGGCCGGTCATTCCTTTTTCCAGGATAAAACCATGAATCTGATTATCGAGCTTAGCCCACACGATAAACACATCGGCAATTGGCGCGTTGGTAATCCACATTTTATTGCCATTGAGTATATAGCCACCCTCTGTCCGGCGGGCGTGAGTCTGCATAGAGGCAGGATCTGAGCCGGAGCCCGGTTCAGTCAAGCCAAAGCAACCAATCCACTCGCCACTGGCCAATTTTGGCAGAAAGCGTTGCCGTTGTGCTTCAGAGCCAAACTCAAATATCGGATACATAACTAATGATGATTGTACTGAAAATGCGCTACGATATGCGCTATCAATGCGTTCAACTTCGTGGGCTAGCAGGCCATAGCTGACATGGCTCATACCGGCGCACCCGTATTTTTCAGGTAAGGTACACCCCAGAAAACCGGCTTCGCCAAAATGGTGAAAAATAGCCCGGTCGAACACTTCGTGACGGTTCGCCTGTAATATTCCTGGCAATAAAGCTTGTTTACAAAAGCGCCTGGCATGTTGCCATGCCAGTCGTTCGTCTTCACTCAGCTGCTGGTGGAGCAAAAAGGGATCAAACTTATCGTAATTCAGGGCCATGGATTATCCTTGTTGTTTAAAAGGAAGTAACGTCAAAGCTTGTTGACGATATTGCTCTAGCTGTAATGCTTCCTGCAGACAAAACGTATTTATCGCACGATGAAAATCAGGATGATGGAGTTTATGAGCCGAGTAACACCAAACAGGCTCAAAGCCTCGCAATAACTTATGTTCACCTTGAGTTCCCGGGTTAAAGAATGGGATGTTTTGTTCAATGCAAAACTCAATGCCCTGATACAGGCAGCACTCAAAGTGCAGAAACTCATGCTCTTCAATACAGCCCCAGTAGCGACCATAAAGGCCATCTTTATCATAGGCAAAAAGCGCGCAGGCAACGGGACGGTTGTCTTGATATGCCAGCACTAGCAGTAACTCGTTGGGCATGGTGTTACCTAATTGCTGAAAGAACGCGTTGGGTAAGTAGCCATTATGGCCACTACGTTTTTGATAAGTATCTCGGTAACACCGATAAAAAAAGTCTAAATCCTGAGCATCTATGCTGCTTGCTGTTTTGCGCTCTATCCGGATACCCTGATGCTGCACGTTGCGGCGTTCTTTATTAACCATCTTACGTTTGCGCGATACGAATGTATCGAGAAAATCTGAGAAATCAGTATAGTCTCGATTAAACCAGTGAAATTGAACGCTTTTTCGGCCAATGTAACCCTGTTTGGTTAAGCTAGCTTGGGTTGCTTTATCGCAATACAACCAATGTACCGATGACATATGACGTTGCTGACTGAATTGTTCAGCCGCAGTGACAATGTCACCCATCGGCAAATCCCCGTACACCTTGTTTCCCGGTACCGGGGTATAAGGTAAGGCTGCCACCAGTTTTGGATAGTAAAGCAGGCCGTGTCGCTGGTAGGCATCGGCCCACGCCCAATCAAACACGAATTCACCATAACTATGGCGTTTCTCATAGAATGCACACCAACCGCTATCCGCGACGAGATAATGGGGGAGCCATCCGGTTGTTGCAGACAGACAACCATTTTGATGCAGCGCAGTTAAAAATGCTTCTCGATGGAAAGGTGTGTCGCCACTCTGCGCCCCAAAGGCAGGCAATGTTGATTGCCAGGTCAATGACATCAGGCTTGTTTCTCTTTATCGCATAGATACACTTGGCTCATTTGAACCCAGAAGTCTGTTGAATGAAACCCCTGAGTGAAGAAGACGCCAAAGACGTGCAAAAAATCCGCGACACCATGTTACGTATGTTGGCACGCCGCGAACACAGCGAAGCAGAAGTAATATTAAAGATGCGTCAGCGTGGCTTTGATATGCCTGAGGTCGAACGCCAATTAAGAGATTTTCAAGGGCGTAAATGGCAGGATGATATTCGCTACGCTGAACAATTTGTACGTCAACGCATTGCCCGTGGTCAGGGTGAAATACGCATACGTTATGAGTTGTCGATGCAGAACATTCCCGATGCTCTGATAACCGCGGCACTGGAAGAGCATCAGATTGACTGGTTTGAATTAGCCAAGTCGGTGCATGATCGGCGCTTCGGTGGCGCGCAGGTATTGTCTGTTAAGCAAAAGCAACAACACCTCCGTCATTTGCAAAGCCGAGGGTTTACTGCAGAGCAAGTTCAATATGCTTGTCCGTGTAAATTCCAGCGTTAATCAACGGAAAAGTATAATTCTGTATATGTGAGCGTCGCACTGATCACCTAAAGTTATACCTAATCACGGTATGCTGTAGTGTGTTTGAATATTGCGGGCGTCTGTTATGTGGAAATTTGCATTAGCTTTGATAGCAATCTCGGCGTCTGCCGATTCGTTTTCGATGGTGCAGTATTTCCGTCACCAAGATGATGCCACAATTGGCTTGGTCAGTTATCTTGTGGGTGGCGTGTTCGTCGTTTTATTGCTGGCACTGTTTGCGTTATGGGTAAAGGGCCGTCGTAACAAACACCAAGCAATTAGAAGTCAGCAAGCCTTGTTACAACAACAAATCCTGGTCAACACCTTCAGTGCCGGACGTGTTCACATCGATCGTCATGGGGTTGTCACATACATTAACGCAGCAGCGGCCACACTAATGCGGGTCAAAGCGGAAAAAGCGCTTGGGCAGACTGTAGGTCAGCTATTTACTCTGCCAGAAGATCACCCGTTGGCATCGGTACATCAGCAAAATAAAAGTATCAGCACACAAATTGATTTACCGGGCCGTGTCCACCTTGCCATTAAATCCAGTAAGCCTGAAGCTGAATTGACCGATATCGCCGCGGTGATCGCGATAAACGATGTCAGCTTGCAGCAACGAGAAATTGATCAGCTGCAATCTGAGCTCTCCCGTTATCAGCAATTCCATCAACAGCTTGAAATCGCGGACGTCACGTTCAACCTCAAATCTAAGCTTAGCGAACTTAGTGATGGCGCAGCGCGCCTGTTAGGCACCTCCGAAACGTCGATAAAGTTGGGAGATAAGATCGAAACGAACCAATCTGGTTGGTCACAGTTTGTGCAAGCCCTCCAAAAAGGGCAGACGGCGGACGTCATCCTACAACTAAAGACTGAGTCCGGCTCAAGGGCATTTCGCCTGCTCGGATTACCTCTTGATGGTGAGGTTTGCACTATCATGCTCTGTTGCGATCAAAAGCTACAGCAATCGCGAAATCTGGCTCATCATAGCCAGTTAGTGAACAAATCATTGTTAGCCGCATCCAGCAACGCGCTGTTGCTGCTTGATGAGCAAGGGCGCGTTGAGGCCTGCAACGGTGAGTTTGAGCGCTTATTTGGTCTGAGCCAAACCCATGTGACAGGGCAGTTGTTAACGGAGATTTCAGCGTTACCTGCCGCGTGCAGAAAGCTTTCCGTGACAACGCCAATGACAACACAAACCGGACTCAGTAGCCCCCTAAGTATCACCCGGCCGAATCAGCCAGAGAAGAAGGTTAAGCTTTCTCAATACGGCTTTCGAGATGAGCGTGGTACACCTCGTGGTAGTGTCCTGCAGTTTACCGATATAACTGCGCTATGTGTCGCCGAGGCAGACGCTAAACAACATGCGGCAAGGTTTTCAGCATTACTCGATTCGTCACCGCTGGGTACTTTGATATTGGGCAATCAGGGACAGGTAAAACTGGTTAATGGCACTCTTGCGGCCCATCCGGTACTACACGTGTTGGCTGACGGAAAATCGGCGATTACCAGCCTGTTAAAAAGTCGAGAAGATAATGACGTAATTCGCCAAGCAATGGAGCAGGGGCAAGGTGTGAGTTTAGCTCGTTGCGAACTGCAACTAGACAGCAGTGAAAACATTCTGTGTGGCCTGCATATTATGCCACTGGACGCTACGGGTAGTGACTTTGTCTGTTGGATTCAGGACTTAACGGAGCAAGAGGATACCCAGCGCCAATTCAACGCGCTGTTGGAGCACTCTCTCACCCCAGCGGGCATTTTTACCGAAACAGGGTTTGAGAAATTAAACGATGCCGCTACTGCGTTATTTGCTTTAGACACTGAACAGTTACAAGGACTCTATCCATACAGCGAGAAACTCAATCGTAACGCGACCGAGGCTGCTAGTTTACAAAGCCGGATGATATCCCATATGCAGACAGGCAAAATGCTTCAGTTGCCCTGGACCCACGAAGTAAAAGGCCAAACGATCCCCTGTCAGGCGCTATATATTCCATTGATAAAACAAGGGAAATGGCAAAAGACGCTGTGTATGTGGCTGGATTTACGCGAGTTGCAACGTGCCAAACTGGAGCAGCAAAAAGTGCTCGCAGAAAAATCCCGCGTAGAGCAGCGCTTGCGGGACAAACAGAACCAACTAGAAAGTAGTCAAAACCTACTGGAATCTCAGCATCAGGCGTTAGCAGAAGCTCAACAGCAGCAGAGCACAATTGCCGGCGAAATGGACCAGTTGCAACAGGCTCATCGGCAAGCGTTGCAAAACCAATCTGAACTGCAAACTGCACTGACGGACAGCCAGCAACAGATAGCGAAAACGGAAGATGCGCTGCAACAAAGCATTGAGGAGCGGGCCAAACTGCAGCAAGAGCTTCAGCAGCAAGCTGAAAAGGTTGGATCGCTGGAGAAGCAACGGGCAGATATCGCTGATGCGATGCAAGCCAGTGAAAAACGCCTGGCAGATACCCAGCAAGGACTGCTCGACGCGGAGCAGCAAATAGCAGAATTAAACGATGCCCGAACTGATGAACAGCAGCGCCTCGAGAAATTACACCAGCAAATGGCGCAGCAACAGCAACAAAGTCAGTCCAAACAAGCGGCATTGGCCTTGGCTGAGCAGCAAATTCACTCGTTGAATAGCAGATTATCAGCGGCAGAAAAAAACAGTGAATCCTTGCAACAGCAATTGGTTAATTTACGTAAAGCCAGTGATTTGGCGGCCAAGGAAAAAACGCAAGTGCAATCCGCATTTCAACAGGCCCAGCAGCAGCTTGAAAGCCAAATGACAGAACATCAACGATTGCAGCATAAATTGACAGAACTAGAAGCCTTGGCGCGAGAGAAAGAAGAGGCATTGTTACAAAATGATGGTCACTGGCAGCAGCAAAAAGCGCAGTATGAACAACAACAGGCCGCGTTGGCAATCCAGTTGGATGAAGCGCGACAGGAGTTACAATACGCACAATCCGAACGCCACTCCGCCCAACAGCAATTAGAGCAGGTACTTAGTCAAGCACAAGACGCACAGCAGCAACTAAAAGAAAATGAAAGAAAGGCCGCGCAACAGTTGGCTGAACGCACCACGCAACTTGAGACATTGAAAATCGACTTGCAGCGTGCTGAGCAACAAGCAGCTGACGCTGAGCAGCAAAGAGATCTCGTCGCCGAGCAAATGGCCGAAGAACAACAAAGGTTGCGGGAGCTGCTAGAACAGGCTCAGAGCGCCCATGCGGAAGTCACCGAAGCGGCAAAAGCGACTCAGCAAGACGCTTCGTTAACCAAGCAACAGCTTGAACAGGCGCGACAAACTTCGGACCAGGAGTTAGCGCAGCATCATCAGGAAATTGTCAGGCTTAAAGCCGCTTTGGCAGATGTCGAACAGCAATCGCAGCAGCAACAGGCGGAAGGATCCCAACGTCAACAACAATTGCAGCAAACGCAACAAAAAATGCAAGATGCGTTGCGATTGGCGCAACAGGAATTAGAAGATGCCACCGCTTCGCGTCAGCAAATTAGCCAACAATTAGCGCAAGCACAACAAGAGGCAGATAATGTAAAACAGCAACTTGCAGAACGTGAACAGCAGGCGGCAGACTTGCTAGAGCAACACAGCAAGGAGATTGATAAGTTAACTGGCTCATTATCTGCGTTGCAACAACAAGCCAATCAAGAAAGACAGGCGTTGGCCAGCAGTGACGAGCAATGGCAGCAACAACAACAAGCGATGCTCGTCCAGCGTGAAACACTGGAAAATTCTCTGCAGCAAGCCCAACAGCGTCAACAGGCCTTCGAACAGCAGGTGCAACAACAAGCTCAAGCGTTGGCAAACGCAGAGCAGGATGCGCAGCAGCGGGCAGCAGAAGAGGCACGTCTGCAGACTGCTCTTGTTGAGCAGCAAACAGCGTCAGACACGTTACAAAAAGCGCTGACGCAAGCTGAGTCAGAACAGCACAAACTGACTGAGCAACTGGCAGAGCAGGCTAAGCAAATTGAACAAAAAGAACATCAGATAAGTGATTTAGAAAGGACTGCAGAGCAGCTCGAAAATAAGCTCGCCGAAGTAGAGAAAGCACATTCAGCATCTATTGAGCAGCTTGCTGAGCAGGACAGGAATCAAACTGGTTTGTCGGCACAACTGGTTGAGCTGCAAAAGCAGCTTGCCGCCAGCCAAAAGGCATTGAGTGAAAAAGAAGCTGCGTTAGAGCAGCCACAGCAGTTACACGCAACAAATCCGGCACAGACCACCAGTAAATCAAAGGATGAAGCGTTGCCAGACTACGCAACCCTGCCGCTACCAGATAGTCCCGCAGATTGGTTCGAGCTATTACCGTATTTGCAAAAACAAACGACCCAACAGCCTGTGGCGGTGTTGTTATCGTCTCTGCTAGCCCGTTTTGAGCAAATTATTGCGCTGGTTGAGCAGGCGCTAGATGGCCAGAATGTCACCCTTCTCAACCAACAAGCTAAGGCTCTGGACAGTTTGGCAAAAGACATCGACTCGGTTCCTTTGACAGATATGGCCTTTCAATTGGCAGAAGCAGCACGGCGTAAAGATTTGGATAGCCTGGAAATTTTTTGGCCAAGCGTTAAAAATGCGATTCAAATCACCCTGCGGGTGATCCATTCACAGGTGCACAGCTAACATCCTGAAAAAGTGCTTGGTATGACCGGAATAAATTGAGTGTATCCAGTGTAAACAAGGGTTTTTTCATGCTATCTTGCGCGGTTTAGAGATCTCGATTTAATTGCCGTTTTCAGGATAATCAATGAATAAAACCACTGCTGAAATACGCTCTGCATTTTTAGAGTTTTTTGCCGCTCAGGGTCATCAAAAAGTACCCAGTAGCTCGCTGGTTCCGGCCGATGACCCCACTTTATTGTTCACCAATGCGGGTATGAACCAGTTCAAAGACGTGTTTTTAGGCGCAGACAAACGTAATTATACCCGCGCTGTCTCGTCGCAGCGCTGTGTGCGTGCCGGTGGTAAACATAACGATCTTGAAAATGTCGGTTATACCGCCCGTCACCATACATTTTTTGAAATGCTGGGAAATTTCAGTTTCGGTGATTACTTCAAAGCTGAGGCGATCCAATTCGCCTGGACCTTTCTTACCCAGCAACTTGGTTTACCTAAAGAAAAACTGTTAGTTACCGTTTACTCAGAAGATGATGAAGCGTACGACATCTGGGCAACCCAGATAGGTGTACCTGAAGAAAAAATTATACGCATCAGCACCTCTGATAACTTTTGGTCAATGGGGGACACCGGGCCTTGCGGACCATGCTCTGAGATCTTTTATGACCATGGTGAGCATATATGGGGAGGGCCTCCCGGCTCCCCTGAAGAAGACGGCGACCGTTTTATTGAGATCTGGAACCTGGTCTTTATGCAGTTCAACCAGGCAGCCGATGGCACTCGCACGCCGCTTCCGAAGCCGTCGGTGGATACGGGTGCGGGTCTTGAACGCATCTTGGCTCTTATCCAAGGTGTCGACTCGGTGTGGGAAACCGACTTGATGGCGCCTTTGATCGACACTGCCTGTTCGCTGACCGGCGCGACGTACCGCCCTGGGGACTATGACGATCGTGAGTCGTTCGCGGTTCGGG
>CAXQZJ010000095.1:0-4392 GCA_964228145.1 Alteromonadaceae bacterium
GGCAAGGATAGCCCGAGTAATGGCCGGAAATCACACACGCAGTGGGTGACGGCCGAGGGGACCTACGGTCTTAGCATACTTTCTCATACCCCAGAAACAATAAAACCTGCCGAAGCAGGTTTTTAAGTCTTTCTGACCAACAAAGAGCTGGTATCACTCTGGCGTCGGGAACGCCAGAGAACATTGACGCGCGAGCGACAATGGCCTCATTGAGGCGAGGGCAAGGATAGCCCGAGTAATGGCCGGAAATCACACACGCAGTGGGTGACGGCCGAGGGGACCTAAGGTCTTTTCACTCTTTTTCATACCCCAGAAACAATAAAACCTGCCGAAGCAGGTTTTTAAGTCTTTCTGACCAAGAAAGCGTTGGTATCACTCTGGCGTCGGGAACGCCAGAGAACATTGACGCGCAAGCGACAATGGCCTCTTTGAGGCGAGGGCAAGGATAGCCCGAGTAATGGCCGGAAATCACACACGCAGTGGGTGACGGCCGAGGGGACCTACGGTCTTAGCATACTTTCTCATACCCCAGAAACAATAAAACCTGCCGAAGCAGGTTTTTAAGTCTTTCTGACCAAGAAAGAGTTGGTACCAGAGGCCGGACTTGAACCGGCACAGTGTTGCCACCGGCGGATTTTGAATCCGCTGCGTCTACCAATTTCGCCACTCTGGCCCAGATTTTTTAATTTTCGTTTTGCCGCTGTTGCCAGCGGTTATCGAGGGTCGCCATTATAGCGATGACAACTTGCCATGCAAGCCTTTTATTTTAGTTTTATGACATTCTTTTACTTCATGCGCTGAGCACTGGTAAACTGCGCTCCAATCTCAAACCCGAATGTGTATTTTATGACCAACTTTCCCCGTGCAAACTTCGTTCGCCGCCTTGCGGCTATGGTGTATGACGTGCTGGTTGCTGTTGCGGTCGGTATGGTCGCAGCGCTATTAATGATTCTGGTGCTGATGATTTTATTCCAAAACAATTGGATTGATCGTCAGGGCTTTGAGCATATGAATGAGCTTATTCAAGCCTCAGGTTTGTATACTTACCTCATTCAGGGCTGGGTGGTGTTTTGGGTTTGTCTGTTTTTTATGTGGTTTTGGAAAAATGGCGGACAGACCATTGGCATGCGTGCCTGGCGGTTAAAGATCCAAAGTACCACCGACCAACCCATGACCTACCCACGTATTTTTCTACGGATGCTGGTATCACTGCTTGGTTTGGGCAATATTTTGGTGTTATTTGATGTTAAACACCGACTGAGTTTACAAGACAGGATTTGTAAAACCGAAGTGATCACTCTGACAAAAAAAGCCAATCACCATAAAAGCTGGAAAACCCTCGATAGTTAACTGACCAAGCTGCGTTATGTTGGCGGCAACAGGCGCCGCCAATTGGTTAGCGGCGAATTAAGTATGCTGCCAGTAGCGCGAACAGCAAAGATGGCACAATAGCACCCGCAACGGGTGGTAGGTTATACACCAGACTTAGCGGCCCGAAGACTTCGTTGGCAATAAAGAAGCCAAACCCCGTCAAGGTACCCATCCCGATCCGTGCGCCCATTGATACGCTGCGAAGCGGACCAAACACGAATGACAGCGCAACCAACAACATAATGGCGATGGTCACTGGCTGCAATACCTTTCGCCATAGGGCGAGTTCGTAACGGCCGGCGTCCTGACTGTTGTTTTTCAGGTAAGCGACATAATCAATTAAGCCTCGAATCGATAACGCCTCTGGCTTAACCGTTACCACACTCAGTTTATCCGGCGTTAACCCAGATACCCATTGGTTATATTCACTGGGGCGAACGGCAACGTTTCGCAGGTTGAAATCGGTAGACTGCACATCTTTCAGTCGCCAATTTTCCTGATCGAATTGAGCTTGCTCGGCGGTGATAATATTGGTTAACGCCAGCTCTTTATCGAAGGTCATAATCCTTACGTCGTTAAGCTCTGTTTTGCTGGCTACCTCACCAATACTGACAAATGCATCACCGTCCTTTGCCCAAACGGTGTTACCGCCGCTGAACAAGCTTCCTCCTGATATCGCCTGAGTGCGGATTTCTTTGGCACGGGTTTCACTGGCCGGCGCCACCCACTCACCGATCGACATCACAAACAACACCATCAACAGTGCGGATTTCATTGCAGAGCCGATAATGTTGCCGCGACTCATGCCAGCAGCCTGCATTACCACCAACTCACTATTGCTGGCCAACAACCCCAAGCCAATCAAGCCACCTAATAAGGTCGCCATAGGAAAGAATTGTTCGATTTCCCGCGGCATGCTTAACAGCACATATATACCCGCAGACAGCATGTCATAGCTGCCGCGGCCCACGCTTTTGAGTTGTTCAACAAATTTGATCAGGCTACTTAGACCGACTAAAACAAATAAGCTGATAAAGGTGGTACCTAACAAGGTCCGGGCCAAATAGACATCAAGAATTTTAATCATGATTTGCGCCCCTTAAGCTGGGCCCGTACTTTCACCCCAAAGGTTCTGCCCCTGACAATTAACACTGCGCCTATTGCCAGCATTACTGCGTGCACCCACCATAATCCAAGCTGGGGTGGAATTTTACCATCCTCAAGCACCTTGCGACCGGCCATCAACAACATAAAGTAGCCAAGATAGAGCAATAGCCCCGGAAACATTTTGCCAAAGCGGCCCTGTCGCGGATCAACCGAACTAAGAGGCACTGCAATCAAGACCAAAAATGGGATAGACAAGGGAATGGCGATGCGCCACTGCAGCTCTGCGATGGCATCAAGCGAGTCGTCGCCGATTAATTCAGGGGTTGGATAAGCATTCAATTTACGCCGTTTCGCTTCCGCCCGCTGCTCAGAAATCTGTACCTGATATTCGGCAAACTCAACAACCTGATAATTGTTTTGACCGATAACACCCTCGTATTGACGCCCATCCTTCAGGATTAATTGCTGGGCACCATTCTCGTCCTCTTTAACCTGACCGCTCTGGGCATAAATCATTTGTACCTGCTTGCTCTCCGGATCTTTCTGCTGAGCCAGAAAAACTCGCTTCAACTGATCATCGTCCAGACCAATTTCGTGTACGAAAATGACCGCTTGCTTATTGGCCGTTTGCTGAAAACGACCAGGAATAATGGTTGCCAATCCGGAGTCAGAACCGAGTTTGTCCTCTAATTGATATTCCTGCTCCACCGCTAATGGCGATAGCCAAAGGGTTAACACTGCGGTGATAAGCCCCATAAAAATACCCAGCAACAAAGTTACGCGCACTACATACCACTCGCTGATACCGCAAGCACGCATCACCGACATTTCACTGTCAACGTAAAGGCGGCCATGGGCCATCATGATGCCGAGAAACAAACTGAGCGGCAGTATCAAGGCTGCCAATACAGGAATCTGCAAAGATAGAAAACCGACAACCATGTTAGCCGGGATATCGCCGTTAGTGGCCTCAGCCAAGACACGCACAAACTTTTGAGTGATAAATATCGCCATCAGAACTAAAAATACCGCGACTTGCGATTTTAGTGTCTCACTCAATAAATAACGAAAAATCAGCACATTTAACCCTGTTTCATTTGCCCGTGAAAAACGCGCAATGGTAAATAAAATAAGACACTAATATGGCCTTGAAGTCAGATGAAAACTGCCATTTTTAGTGGAATACTGCAAATTTTTAAGTAAACTTAGCGTTTTCACAAGTTTTTATTTGCAACACCGTCGTGAACAAGACGTTACATTCGGTTAATCCTGCAAATATCATAACAAATCAGACCGTATAAAGGGGGCTATTTAGCCATGGAATTTAGCGTAAAAAGTGGCAGTCCGGAAAAGCAGCGCAGCGCATGTATCGTTGCCGGCGTTTTTGAACCACGTCGTTTAACGCCTGTTGCAGAGCAGTTAGATGAAATCAGTGGCGGCTACATCAGCAATTTACTTCGTCGCGGCGACTTAGAAGGCAAAGCCGGACAAATGCTGTTGCTGCACCATCTTCCCAATGTACTGGGTGAGCGTGTTCTCCTCGTCGGCTGTGGTAAAGAGCGGGAGCTCGATGAGCGTCAATACAAACAAATTGTCGCCAAAACAATCAGTAACCTCAACGAAACTGGCTCAATGGAAGCAGTATGTTTCTTAACTGAGTTGCATGTAAAAGGTCGTGACACTTACTGGAAAGTGCGTCAAGCCGTTGAAACAACGCTGAACTCACTGTACACATTTGATCAGCTGAAAAGCAAGAAATCCGATCAACGTCGGCCATTGCGTAAGTTGGTGTTCAATGTCTCTACCCGACGCGAACTGGCGATAGGGGAACTTGCTATCCAGCACGGTATTGCCGTCGCCGAAGGCATGAAAACCACCCGCGACGTAGCCAATATGCCACCCAACATTTGTAAC
>CAXQZJ010000096.1:0-4466 GCA_964228145.1 Alteromonadaceae bacterium
AACAGCAAAGTGGTGGTGGCTTCTTCGAAAGGGTTTGTACCACAGTTTGTTGTAGAGTCGTTGTACCCCAGAAATTATGTTGACGGGATAGTACTGGATTCAACCAGTTGATTGGGATTGCGTATACCGGTTGGGGGTATACGCAGTTCACTCTCCGGTTCAGCATGTCATCTCGTTTATCAAAGAGTAGATTGAGGACATAACTTCATCAGATTAAAATTGGACTGGACCTAATTTGTTCGTTTGAGAAAGTTCGTCATCTTAAAATCTGCCTGGAAACTCGGACGCATCTCTTAAGATACGTCCTGCACGAGCTTACTGGAAGATTGTTAGCTTAATGTTCCGAGTACCACTCTCTTTAACAGGCTGGCCTTGTGGCCCCATGTTATGAGCAGCGTGAAATTTGGTACCAATAGCACTGATTCTATGAAGGAAACTGATCTCCCCATCGTATGTTAACGCCAGTGTATTATCTGGTCGCTTGCCATCTTCGGGTTGCATTACGCGAACAAACAGGTTTTGAGTTGGCGTTGAAAAATGAATCCGTTGCTCTTCACCTTCCAGTGTTAACCACTGTATGTCAGAAAAATATCCTTTAAACTCAGGCAACTGCCAGTCTTCGCCAGCAACACCTTCGTTGTAGTCATTCTGCCAAACAGCATAACTAACACCTTCCAGCCGGTTTGCCCATACCCGATAAGGTCCGTCGCCCAACCAACGCTTACCAGCAATCGCTGATTGCGGATAGTTAAAACCGATGCCATGTATGATGTATTCGCCGTCTAACTGATAATCCAGATCCAAAGACAAATAACCTTCAGGGTGAATAATCCAGCGTTGACGAGAGATACCCGTTGGTGGGTTTTCGACATCAACAATCAGGGTGTCACCTTGTTCTTTTGTGATCAGCCGTGTTGGCTTACCAACGGCATTGTCAGCCCCGGGATCGTGCAACATCCATGTACCCATTGCATTGTATTGCCCTTTGTACAGGCTGTTATCAGAGCGCAGTAAACGTGGGCCATTTGTTAAGGTTACTGCTTTTCCGCGCTCAGCAAAAGAAACCAACCGACCACTCTTGCCATCAAAAATAACCTGCTTGCTACCTACGCTCACCACCAACTCACTGGCAGTTTGCTTAATAATCTCAGGCTTACTGGTGGTAGTTGATTCGGCCATCCGAGTGACAGTTAGCGCATTTAACTGTTCTGCACTTTGTACCGGCCAGCTGTAAGTCATAACGTCTTCGTTATGGCCATTCGTTACCGTGACTTCAAGCCAGCCACTGTTCTGCCAATTATCGGGCAGTGCAATCGCCACACTGCCAGTTTGATTCGGCGCAATTGATGGCATTTGCAATGTGCCTGAATCTATCACCTGTGCTTCTGAGTCAAATACGGTAACGGGGGCATACAATGACCAGGTTAGCGCATGTGTGGATAGATCGGTGAAATCATAAAGATTTTCAAACGTCAGTGTGCCATCGAACTTCGCTGGCAGCAGTTGACCATTTTCCAGCCCTTTAAGTTGAACCGGTGACCAGATTTCTTTTATGGTGAAGAAACTGCCCTCTGGCTCGCCATAAGGACCGACGATGCCGTCCGGCGCATGATTGCCATCAGTATCAATCACGCCGTCTTTATCGGTCCGTATGACCCCCTCATCAGCCAGCACCCATAAGAAACCGCCCGCACCAAACGGTTGAGAAGTAATGAAATCCCAAAAATCACGTAATCCCGCACCATGACCGCCGTCATACAAGCCATGTAAAAACTCAGTGGGGAAGAACACTTCATTTTGCGGCCCTTTAGCCAGTAGCTCTGCATAAGTTGGATAGTGATCGGTATCGATATTTCTAAATAGTTCCCATGGGTGAAGCACCGGACGATTTTGCAGGTCGTACAACGCATAGTCATCGTCAACCTCGGTATTCCAACCACCCTCATTGCCATTTGCCCACATAAGAATGCTAGGGTGGGTTTGATCGCGCTTCACTAATTGAGCCACTAAACGTCTGGCGGGCTCGGTATCCAAAACGGGCTTTTGCCAGGTAGTCAGCTCATTGATAACGTAAATACCTAGTCGGTCAGCCGCCTCTAAGAAATGAACGTCAGGTGGATAATGCGACATTCTCACCGCGTTCATGTTCATACTTTTAATCAGCTTGATATCATCGATACTGTCTTGTTTTGATGTTGTGCGCCCCGTGTCAGGTCGGAAGCTATGCCGGTTAACGCCTTTTAAAATGATTTTTTCACCATTCAAGTACAAACCGTCATGAGGCTTAAGTTCAAATGTTCTGAAGCCAAAGGTCTTCAGCATGGAATGAACCGCAGTGTTTGCCGAATACAAGGTGAGCTTTACCTGATACAGGTTTGGTGTTTCCGCAGTCCACAATAAAGGCTGCTTAACAGCTGCTGAGAGCACGGCTTTGTCGCCAACAACTTCTGCGGTAAAAGCGTCGCCAACTGGCTCGCCTTTCATAGTCAGTATCTGACCACTCACTGACGTAACCGACTGACGCTCGTCTTCGATATACACTTCTGCGTCAAACTTTCCGCTGGCTTTCGCGTCCAGGTTTACCCAATCGATGTGTGATTTTGGCAAAATTTCCAGAAACACCTGACGGAAAATACCACCAAAGACCCAATAATCGGCCTGTCTTTCGGCCGCTTCGATACTGGTATCCGCAGAGATTTTGTCAACGATGACTTTTATTTCATTCGCTTTGCCAAATTCCAGAAAAGGCGTAATGTCATAACTAAAACGGTAAAAGCCCCCTTGATGTGTGGGACCAACCTGCTTGTTGTTTACCATTACCGTCGCGTCAGTCATAACTCCGTCGAAGACAACGTTAACGGTTTGCCCCTGCCAATCAACAGGCACATCAAACTGACGCCGATAAATGCCTTGCTCATCATGTTTTTCGCGGATGTGCCCGTAGTCATATCCACCAAAGCCCTGTAGCTCCCAATTAGACGGTACAGCGATGGTTTTCCACTCGCCGCAATTACGTCCCTTATCACAATAGAATTCCCACTCGACCGCATCATCACTGCCGGTGCCACTCAACATTACGACTTCTGTAAGTAAAGTACTATCCAGTCGAATTTGTTGCACTTGTGTAGAGCATGCCAATACCCCAATAATTAACACTAAAAACGCAACTACTCTGGCCATAAAAGCGGCTGACCTCATTCATTTCTCCCTAAACCGTGCAGTATTCAAAATCACTTTATGTAATACAATATTACTTTATTTTGCTGAAGATGTTAACAAAATATAAAAATACTAAAAACGGCTTTACCCCCATTTGTGAATAAAGACAAGAGTGGTATGATTTCTAGCACATTTTTCAGGGTTGAATTTCTATGCAAGGTTGCGTGCTTTCCATTGTCCCCAGAGGCTATTTACCAGAGCTCGCCGGTGGACTTGAAATTTGCGCAATGGAAACCATCGAGTTTTTCATTGAGCAAGGATACAGCGGTGCCGTTGCAGCCAAATGCCCTCAGACATTTCGAGGCAAACTAGCCGCCCGCCTGAGCCGAAAATTCAAAGGGCCATTCTCAACAATCCACACCGTCAAACGCCATCAGGTTTATACCGACTACTGGCATCCTAATGCGCTAGGTTCCTTATTCGACAAGCTTAAGCCCGATTTTGTTGTTTGCCATGTGTCTATGTGCGACGACCTGCTGCAAAAACTCATCGCGCTGAATTACCCCACTTTGTTTTACATTCACAGCCGGGAAATCTCTCCGTTATTTGGAACATTACCCGCTGATCACAAGTTTGCGTTTGCCTGCGAGTCGACCTTTATAAAAAAACAATTCCAACAGATAAGCGAGGCGCACATTGACGTGATTCGCCCTATTTTGCCACCGCAAAAATTTCAGGTAAGTGAAACGGGCGACGCTATTCTAGTGATCAATCCTCACCCTAAAAAGGGCGGAAAGTTGATTGTAGAGGCTGCGCGTCAATTGTCTCACCGTCGCTTTTTGATAGTAGGCGGCTGGGCCAATACTCAACACGACCCTGAGGTTGTGGAGATCGAACAGGCGCTTACACAATTGCCCAATGTGACACGTCAGCCGCACGTAGAAGATATGCGAACAGTCTTCAAACAGGCTCATTGTTTGCTTATGCCCTGTGTTGTAGCAGAAGCTTACGGCAGAACCGCCGCCGAAGCATTGATTGCCGGTATTCCGGTAGTGGCATCAAACCAGGGTGCGTTACCTGAGACCGTTGGTACTGGCGGAATTATCGTAGATATTGACGCCCCGGTTACATATTGGGTTGAACAACTGGAAAAACTGTTTAACGACAGAGATTTTTACCGTAATCTCCAACAACAGGCACTCGCGACATCACAGCAAGATGTTCGCCAGGCCACCTTTATTCAGAAGCAATTACTTGACCATGCAAAACGCTTATCCGGAAAATAATACCGCCGACGGCAGCAGAAA
>CAXQZJ010000097.1:0-47287 GCA_964228145.1 Alteromonadaceae bacterium
TCAACCGCATTCCGTACAGAAAATAAATGCTCTACCAACTTTGCCGCCACATTCGTGTCGTAGAAGCCGCCGTCTGCTTCTGCAAAAGCTTCTGCAGCATCTGAGGTTAGCACTTCGGCCCACATGTAGCCGTAATACCCTGCCGAATAACCTTCACCGGAAAACGCATGGCCAAAATGCGGCGTGCGATGACGCATCACCACTTCTTCCGGCATTCCCAGTTCTGCTAGCGTTTCGCGCTCAAATTTATCAATATCGACACCCGTTGGATCATCTAAGGTGTGTAACTTCATATCAATCAGAGCGGATGCCAGATACTCTGTGGTTTTAAATCCTTCATTGAAGGTTGAGGCTTTTTTGATTTTTGCTACCAATTCGGCTGGCATTGGCTCTCCGGTCTCATGATGAACCAGGAACTGGTCAATGACCTCGTCAGTTAACAACCAACGTTCCAGCAGTTGAGACTGAAACTCAGTGTAATCGCGTACGCCGCCGTTAAGTGTTGGATAAGCTACTTTTGAGCTTAAGAAGTGCAATGCGTGACCAAATTCGTGGAAGTAGGTTTCCGCGTCATCCCAGCTAATTAAAGTAGGCTTCCCTTCTGGTGCTTTGACGAAATTAGAATTATTGGAAGACAGCACATTGGTTTTGCCATCGAAGGTGGTATGACTACGGTATGTAGTGGCCCACGCGCCTGATCGCTTACCCTGACGGGCGAAAGGATCCAAATACCACAAACCTACATGCTCGCCACTGGTCGCATCTTTCACTTCCCACACTTTTACGTCTGGGTGAAATACAGGTACTGTGCCTTCCGCAACGGGTGTGAACTCGTAGTTAAATAGACGACCGGCAACATAGAACATGGCATCGCGTAGTTTATCCAACTGCAGATACTGTTTCACCTCATCAGAATCCAAATCATATTTTGCCTTACGGACCTTTTCAGCGTAATAACGGTAGTCCCAAGGCGCGATAGTAATATCGGCACCCTGCTGATCAGCAACCGCCTGCATATCAGCAACCTCTTCTTTAACCCGGGCAATCGCTGCTGGCCACACTTTCATCATCAATTCCATGGCGTTTTCCGGATTTTTCGCCATGCGATCTTCCAGACGCCATTGGGCGTAATTGTCATAGCCCAGTAACCCGACTCTCTCATCTCGTAAGGTCAAAATCTCGGTGATTAGCGCATTGTTATCAAATTCATCACCGTTATCACCGCGTCCGTAATAGGTCTTCCAGACTTTTTCACGCAGTTCGCGCTCATCTGAGAAGGTTAAAAACGGATCCATTGAAGAGCGTGTATTGGTAATTGCGTACATACCTGGCTTACCGCGCTGCTCTGATGCTGCTGCAGCCGCTGCAACAAACGATTCAGGTAACCCCGATAGTTGCTCTTTGGTGATGTAAGTTACATAGTTTTCTTCATCCGCCAGCACATTGTTTCCGAATTTTGTGTGTAATTCGGCGAGTTTGGTTTGAATTTCTGCGTAACGTGCCTTGGCGTCACTATCCAGCGTCGCGCCATTTCTGGCAAAACCGTTATACACTAACTCGACCAAACGCTGCTGATCAGGGCGCATTTCTTTCAACGCCTCACTCTCATACACCGCTTTTATGCGCTGAAACAATTTGTCGTTTTGCGTAATCTTGGAGAAAAATGCCGACATTTTCGGGCTCATTTCTCGTTGGATTTCTCTGAACTCAGGAGAGGACATGTTTGAGGCCCAAATCCCGTAATAGGTAAATACGCGGTCTAACGTTTTACCGGCTCGCTCAAGCGCTAAGATTGTATTGTCAAAAGTAGGCTGCTCAGGATTGTTTGCTATGGCATCTATCTCTGCCAGTTGCTGCTCCATACCCAATTCAAGGGCGGGTTTAAGATCATCCAGCTGCATTTTATCGAAGGCCGGCACCCCCTCGTACGGGCCGCTAAACGCCTGAGTCAATACATTGCCCTGCTCCGCTGTGACGTTACTTTGTTGGTCTGCCATCTCTGCTAACGGGGTATCAACCGACGCTGCTTCATCACTGGATGGACTGCATGCCGCCAGGCCACCAACCAGAATTGCACTGATGGTTAAGCTGAGTATTTTCTTTTTCATTTTGCTGTTTCCTTCATGTTCCCTGTCATTATGTAAACATGAGTTTATGCATCTTAGTCGCGCAAACAAGCCCGATGACCGATAAATATGCATAAAATATCGCTTTAAGCTGTTTTCGCGCCTTGCTTGCTGCGTTATTCTATAGGGCTAAATATAACTCTGGTAAACCACCTTTTTCGGAACCCGCTTTAAATGGATAAACAGTACAACCCACAACAAATAGAACCCGCTGTACAGCAGTATTGGAATGAAAACGGCACATTTGATGCTGTTGAAGACCCCAACAAAGAAAAGTTCTACTGTCTCTCCATGTTCCCTTACCCAAGTGGCCGCCTGCATATGGGGCATGTCCGCAATTACACCATTGGTGACGTTATTAGCCGTTATCAGCGCATGCAAGGTAAAAATGTCATGCAGCCGATGGGCTGGGACGCGTTCGGTCTACCTGCAGAAAATGCTGCTGTGGCCAATAAAACTGCACCGGCAAATTGGACTTACAGCAATATTGAGTACATGAAAGGCCAGCTTAAATCTTTGGGCTTTGGCTACGACTGGAATCGAGAAGTCGCAACCTGTAAACAAGATTATTATCGTTGGGAGCAGTGGTTCTTTACGCGTTTGTACGAAAAAGGCCTGGTGTATAAAAAGATGTCTACGGTTAACTGGGATCCCATCGACCAAACCGTATTGGCTAACGAGCAGGTAATTGATGGCCGGGGCTGGCGCTCAGGTGCCTTAGTTGAGCAACGCGAAATCCCACAGTGGTTTATCAAAATTACCGATTACGCTGAAGAGTTACTCAACGAGCTTGACGAGTTAACAGAATGGCCTGAGCAAGTTGTTGCCATGCAGCGCAATTGGATTGGCCGCTCAGAAGGCGTAACTATGACGTTCGCACTGGATGGTCAGGACGACACCTTTGATATTTACACCACCCGTCCTGATACTTTAATGGGCGTGACCTATGTAGCATTGGCTGCTCAACATCCGTTGGTAAAACAAGCTGCACAAAATAATCCGTCACTCAGCGCCTTCGTTGAAGAATGTAAAAATACAAAGGTAGCCGAAGCAGAGTTGGCAACCATGGAGAAGAAAGGCCACGACACGGGGTTAAAAGCCATTCACCCTATCACTGGCGAAACCATTCCCGTCTGGACAGCCAACTTTGTACTGATGGACTACGGTTCAGGTGCAGTGATGGCGGTGCCTGGTCATGACCAACGGGATTGGGAGTTTGCGACTAAATACGGCCTTGAGATCAAACAGGTTATCCAACCTGACCAAGATGTCGAGTTTGACTTAAGCGAAGCAGCCTTAACAGAAAAGGGTCAGCTAATTAATTCTGGGCAGTTCGATGGTCTTAGCTCAGATGAGGCCTTTAATGCGATTTGTAAGGTGCTTACCGAGCAAGGCAAAGGTGAAAAAACCGTAAACTACCGCCTGCGTGATTGGGGTGTTTCCCGTCAACGCTATTGGGGTGCGCCAATTCCAATGCTGAACCTCGAAGACGGTACCTCTGTGCCTGTACCAGCTGATCAATTGCCCGTTGTGTTACCCGAAGATGTGGTGATGGACGGCGTAACTTCGCCAATTAAAGCCGATGAGTCGTGGGCAAAAACTCACTATGAAGGCCAAGCCGCGCTGCGTGAAACAGATACTTTCGATACCTTTATGGAATCAAGCTGGTATTACGCTCGCTATTGTAGCGCACAAAATAAAAACGCCATGCTGGACCCGGCGCAAGCCAATTACTGGCTGCCTGTTGACCAGTATATCGGCGGCATTGAGCATGCCATTTTGCACCTGCTTTATTCGCGTTTTTTCCACAAATTATTGCGTGACGAGGGCTTAGTTTCATCAAACGAACCTTTTAAACGCTTGCTTTGCCAAGGCATGGTGTTAGCTGACTCTTTTTATCGTGAGGACGATGCAGGTAAGAAAACCTGGTATTCGCCTGCCGATGTTGATGTTGAAAAGGACGACAAAGGTAGAATTGTTCGCGCCATCCTGCGAAGTGACGGACAGGAAGTCATCCACGGCGGCATGACGAAAATGTCTAAGTCGAAAAATAACGGTATCGATCCACAACAGGTAATCAGTGAATATGGTGCTGACACCATCCGTTTGTTTACTATGTTCGCGGCGCCACCAGAGCAAACACTGGAATGGACAGAGTCAGGCGTCGAAGGTGCCAACCGCTTTATCAAACGCTTCTGGAAACTAGCCCAACAAGTGATTGAGTTTGGCGACGTAACCGGGCCAGATGCCGCTGCACTGAGCGCGGATCAAAAGGCGTTGCGCCGTGCCGTGCACAAAACTATCGCCAAAGTCAGTGATGATTTGGGTCGACGTCAAACCTTCAATACCGCGATCGCGGCGGTAATGGAGTTGTTAAATGCGCTGGTTAAAGCACCTCAGCAGGATGAAAACGATAAAGCCATTTTACGCGAAGCGGTGATTGCCTGTACGCAATTGCTTAACCCCATTATTCCACACACCTGCCATGCATTGTGGCAGTTACTTGGTCAACAAGGTGATATCGAATTTAGCGGTTGGCCACAGGCCGACGCCAGTGCCTTAGTTGAAGATGAAAAACTTATTGTGGTTCAGGTTAACGGTAAACTACGCGCCAAAATTACAGTAGCGGCAGATGCCAATCCGGATGATGTCAAAGCACAAGCTCAGCAAGAGCAGAATGTAGTCGCCTTTACTGAGGGTAAGACAGTTCGCAAAGTCATTTATGTACCAGGCAAGCTGGTCAACATAGTGGCGAACTGATGCGACTTTTTATTATCGGTGTGTTAATCAGTGCCATAAGTGGATGCGGATTCACTTTGCGAGGAAGCCAGCCATTGCCGGTTTCCCTGCAAACCTTGTCGGTGGTTTCGGCCGACAATCAGGATCCTTTGAAAAAAGTTTTGATACGAAACCTTCAACAACGCCAAATCGTCACCAGCACGGAAAGTAGCGTCCCAAAATTGATGGTCAACGATGGCGTGCTTAATCGCCGCTTATTGTCGTTGTTTACTACCGGTCAGGTCGCAGAATACGAGTTGATCTACAGTGTGACCTGGCAGTTATGGAAACCTGGCGATGAAGCGCCGCAAACGTTTCAGTTCGAAATCCTCCGGGAATATCAGGATGACCCAGACCAGGTGTTGGCAAAATCCAGGGAAACCAATCTGATTTTACAAGAGATGCGACAGCAAGCAGCTGAACGTATTTTGCGCACCTTAGCGAGCCAAAACTGATTGTATGCAGGTATACCCGAATAACTTCTCATCCCAATTAGGTAAAGGCCTTGCACCGTTTTACCTGATATTTGGCGACGAGCCACAACAAAAGCTTGAGACCATGGAAGCAATTCGGGCTGCCGCGAAGTCTGAGGGATTTGACGAGAGACAATCTCTGACTGTTGATAACCAGTTCCAGTGGCACACCCTGATTGATGCCACACAGACTATGTCACTGTTTAGTAGCAGACAATTGATTGAGCTGAATCTACCAACCGGCAAACCAGGAGCCGAAGGCAGTAAAGTGCTGGCGCAGCTGGTCGACTCGATTAATCCCGACACAGTAATCATCATTCACGGCGATAAAATAGGTCGAGAGGTTCAAAATACCAAATGGTTTAAGGCACTGGATAAACACGGTGTTTACGTACCCTGTTACCCACTGGAAGGGAATCGCCTGCAAAGCTGGATAGCGCAAAAACTGCAAGCTCAGTCATTGCGCGCCAATCCCAGCGTGGTTAAATTACTGGCTGATTACAGTGAAGGTAATTTACTGGCAGCAAGTCAGGAAATTGCCAAACTTCCTTTATTGTTTGCGGATAAACCTTTAGAGGTTAAAGCGGTTCAACAAGTGATCGGCGATCATAGCCGATATACCGCTTTTCAACTGGTTGATGTTCTACTTGCCGGACAAATGCAAAAAGCCGTTCGTATGTTGTACCGTCTGGAAAGCGAAGGCGTTGAGCCGGTTGTTGTTCTGTGGGCCCTGGTCAAAGAATGGCAGACGCTGAGTGAATTACACGCCTTGCAGCAACAGGGCAATCACTTTTCTCAGGCATGCAGCCAGTTGAGAATCTGGAAGAGCAAACAAAGCTTGTATCAACAAGCCCTTCAACGCCTTAGCGCTGAACACTTGAATACCATGCTGGACAAGTTGCAAAATCTCGACGTTGCACTCAAGCAGTCCGTGATTCATCGTCCCTACGTGGAGCTGTGTCATATTTGCCTGCTGTTTGGCCCGGCGAACCTAAGTCAGCTGCAACCCGACTATCAGGTGGCCGGATAAGTGGTACCACGCATTGCCATCTATGGTGGCACTTTCGATCCGATTCATTATGGGCACCTGAGACCCGTCGAAGCCATTGCCGAAAAAATGGCGATAGATCAGGTTGAGCTTATTCCCTGCTATGTATCGCCGCACAAAAGCGCGACCACCGCATCAGCAGAGCAACGCATCGCAATGGCATCACTGGCCGTTGAGTCTTTCCCCCGCTTTCATGTCAACGACATTGAAATTAAGCAACACGCGCCCTCATTCAGCATAGATACCGTTAAACACTTTAAACAGCATGCTTATCAGGTCTTCATGTTTATCGGTATGGACTCATTAAATCAGTTTCACAAATGGCATCAATACCAGCAGATTCTGGCATTGGCCAATATCATCGTTTGTCAGCGGCCTGGCCATGCCCTGAGTTTATTAAACGATACGCAGCGCTTGCTCAACCAACATGGTGTGACCGATTTGGCAACGTTTTTACGCGTCCCCGCCGGCGCTATTTACATCGCCCAAAACCCCCAGGTTGATGTAGCAGCGACAGATATCCGTGCGAGATTAAATCGTGGTCAATCCCACCCACTTATTCCTGATGCTGTGGCACAGTACATAGCGAAACATCAGCTATACCGCCATTCAAGCGCAAAAACTGATACACTTTAACTTCACTCTCACTCAAGGAAAAAAGATTGGACAGCAAAGCCCTTATACAATTTGTTGTAGATAAAATTGAAGATATGAAAGCCCGCGACATTCACGTCATCGATGTAACGGGAAAATCTAGTGTTACAGATACGCTGGTCGTATGCTCAGGTAACTCCAAGCGGCACGTGACCTCCATCGCAGAAAACCTCATAACTGAAGCCAAACAAGCAAACATGCCCCCGCTTGCGGTAGAAGGACAAGATGTCGGCGAATGGGTGCTGGTTGATATGGGAGATGTGGTGTTACACGTAATGCAAGACAGTATCCGCGATTATTATCAGCTAGAGAAGCTTTGGGGATAAATGAAAATTCAACTCATCGCCGTTGGGCAAAAAATGCCCGCGTGGGTAGAAACAGGTTTCGACGAATTTGCCCGCCGCCTACGCGGCGATGTGACCTTGCAATTAACCGAAATCCCCGCTGGAAAACGTGGAAAGAACGCTGACATCGAGCGAATTTTAGCTAAAGAAGGTGAGCTCACCCTAGCGGCGGTTCCGAAAGGAAATAAAATTGTTACCCTGGAAGTAGAAGGGAAGCCCTGGACTACACCGCAATTAGCCACTCAAATGCAACGTTGGCAGATGGACGGGCGCGATGTGAGTTTGCTGGTAGGCGGACCTGAAGGGCTGGCTCCAGCTTGTATTCAAGCCTCAGAGGGTAAATGGTCATTAAGCCCCCTCACCTTACCACACCCTCTAGTTAGAATAATCCTGGCAGAAAGTCTTTACCGCGCCTGGTCTTTGAATAACAATCACCCCTATCACAGGGAATAGTAATTAATAGCAGTATTATGCCACCACGTCGTATCGCCATCAGAGATCACTCCGCAGAAGCAAACCTGTTTGCCCGTCGAGCCGTGATTGCTTTAGTACTGGTTGCGGTACTGATGCTGGTGTTACTCAAAAATCTTTACTATCTGCAAGTAACCCGTTATCAGGACTACCAAACCCGATCTAATGGCAACCGCATTAAAGTGCTTCCCGTTGCGCCTAACAGGGGGTTAATCTATGACAGGAACGGCGTGTTATTGGCTGAAAATCGCCCGGTATTTCGCCTCGAAGTGGTGCCAGAACAGGTCAATGATCTGGAAGCCACCATCGATGCCCTCGCCAAATTATTGTCATTGCGCGACGAACGCATAGAAGACTTTCGCAAAGAACTCGCCAGTCAGCGGCGTTTTAAACCGGTTGCCCTGGTCGGCAACATGACCGAACAGCAAATGGCATTATTCGCTGTTAACCAGCATAAGTTTCCCGGCGTAAGTATCGAAGCACGATTAAAGCGTTACTACCCTTATGCTGATGCCTTGACTCACGTGTTAGGGTATGTGGCCAGAATTACC
Organism: Alteromonadaceae bacterium; assembly: GCA_964228145.1. GTDB lineage: Bacteria > Pseudomonadota > Gammaproteobacteria > Enterobacterales > Alteromonadaceae > Pseudobowmanella. Next base: position 8,446 of record CAXQZJ010000097.1, read on the forward strand.
AAAAAAGATTTGAATAAGCTCATAATGGAGGGCTTAGAAGATAACTACGCGGGCACCCACGACATGGGTAAGCTCGGCGTGGAAAAATACCACGAATCGCTGCTGCATGGACAGGTCGGTTATCAGGAAGTTGAGGTCAACAGCTCTGGCAAGATTCTGCGTACCCTCAAAGTCGAGCCGCCGGTACCTGGCCAGGATTTAATCCTGAATTTAGACGTTCGATTACAGCAAACCGCCCATCAAGCATTACAAGGTTATCGGGGCTCCGTCGTGGTGCTCGACGCCCGAGATGGAGGGGTATTAGCCCTGTACAGTAATCCCAGTTACGATCCTAACCTGTTCGTTCATGGCATTAGCACTAAGAACTTTAATGCCATTTTAGCTAACCAGGATCGTCCCTTAATTAATCGCGCTACGCAGGGTCAATATCCACCCGCGTCAACCATTAAACCGCACCTTGCGCTACTGGGTCTAGAGGAGGGCGTAATTACCCCCACCAGTAAGATGCTCGACCGCGGCAGTTATTCATTGCCCAATGTGTCTCACACTTGGCGCGATCACGTTCCTCAGGGACATGGTTATGTTGACGTTACCAAAGCCATCGTGGTTTCCTGCGATACCTATTTTTACGATATGGCTTACCGTTTAGGGATAGACCGCATCAGTAGTTACATGGAGCAATTCGGTTTTGGTGATTATACCGGCATCGATTTGTACGAAGAGTCAGATGGTATTATGCCCAGTCGCGGGTGGAAACGTGCCGCCAGAAACGAGCCATGGTATATCGGCGACACGATCATTGTTGGCATTGGCCAGAGTTACTGGACGGCTACCCCGTTGCAATTAGCGACATCAGTAATGGAGTTAGTTAACCGTGGTGTTCACTATCATCCTCGAATTCTACGTGGGGAATTAACCCCCTACGGCATTGATGTGCTGCCGCCCAACGAAAGCCCGCCATTGATTATCAAAGACCAAAACAACCTGGACGTGGTGTTAAATGCCATGTATGAGGTAGTTAACGATCCATTGGTCGGGACTGCACGCACGGCATTTAAAAATACGTCCTATACCTCAGCAGGTAAAACCGGAACCGCACAGCTTTTCCAAATTGGTGAAGACGAAGAATATGACGAAGAAAAAGTCGCTGCCCATTTACGCGATAATGCCATGTATGTGGGTTATGCCCCCTACGATAATCCTGAAATCGTTATCGCAGTAGCTATGGAAAATGCCGGCGGCGGTGGCTCACAGGCGGCCCCTATCGCACGAAAGATGATGGATGCTTATTTCGCAACCAAGTCTGTGGCGCAGGAATAAAGCGATGAACAACAAACTCACAACCGATAAACGCTCCTGGCTGAATAAAATACATATTGACGGTTGGCTGCTACTCGGGCTATGCGTCCTAATTTCGCTTGGACTTGCGATTATATGGTCGGCAGGTGGACAAGATATCGCATTGATCGAACGCCAGTTGATACGACTGGGTTTCGCTTGTGTGGTAATGATCGTCGTCGCCCAAATTCCGCCCGGCGCTTTTCGGCGATTTTCCATTTATTTTTACACCGCAGGGCTACTAATGTTGGTTGCTGTGTTGCTGTTTGGCACTGTGGGCAAAGGTGCACAACGATGGTTGGATTTGGGTTTTATGCGCTTTCAACCATCAGAAATAATGAAGCTTGCGGTGCCTATGATGGTAGCCTGGTACATCAGTAAATTCACTCTGCCTACTAAAATTCGCGATGTGTTTGTTGCCTTTGTGATGGTGGTCGTCCCCACCCTGCTCATCGCTAAGCAACCAGACTTGGGAACATCGTTGTTGATTGCCAGCTCAGGCCTGTTTGCGATTTTCTTGGCCGGATTGAGCTGGAAAATCATTTTTAGTGCCATTCTTGCTGCCATCCCCTTCACCTTTGTGATGTGGAAGTTTTTAATGCAGGACTACCAAAAACAGCGTGTGTTGACCTTTCTAGACCCAGAAAGCGAACCATTGGGAGCAGGTTATCACATTATCCAGTCACAAATTGCCATCGGCTCAGGCGGCACATCGGGTAAAGGCTGGTTACAGGGCACTCAGTCGCAGCTTGAATTTTTACCAGAGCGACATACAGACTTTATTTTTTCGGTCTTCAGTGAAGAATTCGGTTTGATGGGAGTCATCGGCCTGTTGGCAATCTATGGCTTCATTATTGTCCGTGGCATTCTTATCGCTATTCGAGCACAGGATGCCTACAGTAAGTTGCTGGCAGGCAGTATCACCCTGACATTCTTCGTTTATGTATTTGTTAATATGGGGATGGTATCCGGCATCTTACCCGTGGTTGGCGTTCCTTTACCCTTAGTGAGCTACGGCGGAACCTCCATGGTGACCATCATGGCAGGCTTTGGTATCTTAATGGCAATCAGCACACAAAAAAGGCTGATGTCACGGGAATAAAGAGGCGCACATGTTACAACGAACCTGGATGAGAGGCGGTCTGATTTTACTCATCAGCGTACTATCGGCGTGCAGTCAAACACCGCAAGGACGCTATGCCATGAAAAAGGATGCACCACCTTTGGTCGTCCCAGATCATATCAGCCTTGATGATGCAGAAGTGACCTTTGAAAAGCATAATCCTACAAATCAGCGTAGCTACACGATTCGCGGCAAAACCTATTATCCTATGGAGCCCGAACACGCGATCACATTTAGTCAACAAGGTCAGGCAAGCTGGTATGGACAGAAATTTCACGGGCATTTAACCTCTAACGGTGAAACCTACGATATGTATGCCATGACTGCGGCACACAAAACCTTGCCTTTGCCCAGTTTTGTTCAGGTCACTAACAAAGCCAATGGCAAGCAAGCCATCGTCAGAGTCAATGATCGTGGTCCCTTTCATGGCGGGCGAATCATCGACTTATCTTATGCAGCAGCAAAAAAACTCGATGTCCTGAAAACCGGCGTGGCCAATGTTGAAATAAAAGTTGTCAGTATTGATGCTGAGGGCAACACCTATCTCGCAGGTAAGCCAATGCAACAACCAGAGACCCTCGGTGAACAAACACAAACGGTACAAACGCCATCTGGCGGAGCGCAAACTAAACCATCAGCCCCACCCGTTTGGTTCGTACAGGTGCTTGCATTGCAAGATGGCGACAAAGCCCTGCAACTGGCAAAAGGATTAAAAGCCTTGTATCAAACGAACATTCATACCCCACAGGAAATGGGCGTACACAAATTACGCTTGGGACCGCTTGCTGATGAGCAAACGGCTCGGACACTGGCTGAGCAACTCAAATCGGATGGTTACAGTGCGGCCTTCCCTTTGCTGGCCCCACTTTAGGATGGCCCAAAAAAAACCATAAAGTTTTTAAACTTTTAGAGGAATAAAAGGTCGGAGTAAAAACGCCGCCAGGCATCGCCCTTAGGCACAGAAAAATGCTATATTACGCGGCCATTCGATTTTGTTTATTCAGACGTCACACAAAACCGGGAACACAATGTTTAAAAAAAGAAATATCGTTCGCCTCTTTTCGGCCTTTGCGTCGCTAGCCTTATTTGCGCAATCTGCTCATGCAGTCATTCCACCGGCACCCGAAGTTAACGCTAAAGGTTATATCCTTATGGATGCTACCAGCGGCCATGTCATCACGGAAGGCAATGCCGATATGAGCCTGGCCCCCGCCAGCCTGACTAAAATAATGACCAGCTATGTTGCCGGTAAAGAGCTACAGTCAGGCCGGATCAGTTATGACGACGTTGTCACTGTGTCAGAAAAAGCCTGGGCAAAAAACTTTCCTGGTTCATCATTGATGTTTATCGAAGTTGGCACGCAAGTCAGCGTAGAAGATTTAATGCAAGGGATCATCGTTGCATCGGGTAATGATGCTTGTGTCGCGATGGCTGAACATATTGCCGGCAGTGAAGATGCGTTTGCCGATATGATGAATGCCTATGCAGACAAAATCGGTTTAACCCAAACTCACTTCGAAAATAGTCACGGCCTTGATGCCGGTGAACAGTATACTTCTCCTCGGGATATGGCGTTATTAGCGCAAGCGCTAATTACTGATCTGCCAGAAGAATATGCCCTATATAGCCAGAAAAAATACACCTATAACGGTATTTCACAGAACAACCGCAACCCCTTGCTTTGGGACAAAAGCCTCAATGCTGACGGGGTAAAAACCGGTCACACCTCGGGCGCAGGTTACAATCTTGTCTCTTCAGCAACCCAAGGCGATATGCGCTTAATCGCAGTCGTAATGGGTACAGAAAGCGAGCGCGTGCGTAAAGTCGAAAGTCAAAAGCTATTAAAATACGGATTCCGTTATTTTGAAACCATCACACCCTATAAGGCAGGTGATAGTTTTGTTGCCCACCGTATATTTATGGGCGACAAAGAAACTGTAGACCTCGGTATCAATCAAGATGTATTGATCACCATCCCTCGTGGTCAACGTAAAAACCTAAAAGCGAACTTCAAGTTAGATCAACAACTCGAAGCCCCATTGGCGAAAGGTACCGCAGTCGGCACATTACAATTGGAGCTGGATTCCGAGGTGATTGCCACCTACCCGTTGGTAGCATTGCAAGAAGTCAATGAAGGCGGCATGTGGAGCAAGGGTATTGATTGGATAAAACTCAAGCTCGGTTGGGATAGCTAACCAACACCATTTTAAACAAGGCGCTTTTATCGGCGCCTTTTTTATTGGAAGCAACGCTTGAATTCAGGGTTTTGGATGCCACATTGTCAATTAACTTAGCGCACCATAGCGCTCAGTGTGTGCTTTGTTTATAATTCGCTCCTTTAAAAATGTTGGAGATGTTCGTTGGATACACGTTTTGATGAATTACTGGAATTTCCATGTTTCCAGACCTTTAAAGTGATGGGCATCGCTCACGAGCGACTGCCTGATGATGTTATCGGCTGTCTGCAGGATCATGCTCCGGGTGACTACAACCCGTCAGTAAAGCCGAGTGCTAAAGGGAATTATCATTCAGTATCGGTGAGCGTAAAAGTAACCAGTAAAGAGCACATGGAAACCATTTATACCGAACTGGCGAAATTAGAGCTGGTGCGGGTGGTGTTATAAGCTTTGACAACGCACAGTCAAACGCCCGTCATTGTCAGACAACTCGGCAGACAACCCTATCTACCGATATGGCAAGCCATGCAAACATTTACTGACAACCGCGACGAAAACACCGTAGATGAATTATGGCTGGTTGAACACGACCCTGTTTTTACTCAGGGTCAGGCGGGCAAAGCCGAGCATATTCTGGCCCCCGGCGATATACCCGTGGTTCAGGTCGACCGAGGTGGTCAGGTTACATATCACGGTCCGGGACAGCAAATGCTTTACGTATTACTGGATATTCGTCGCCGTAACCTGGGCGTGCGCCAACTCGTCACCGCTTTAGAAAACACCATTGTCGAGTTGCTTGCCAGCCAACAAATAGACGCTTATGCCCGTGCTGATGCACCGGGTGTGTACGTAAATGAAAACAAAATCTGTTCAATTGGTTTACGTATTCGCAAAGGCTGTTCATTTCATGGTTTAGCGTTAAATGTTAATATGGACTTGTCTCCCTTTGAGCGAATAAACCCGTGTGGTTACGCTGGCATGCAAATGACAGATTGTCGAAAACTCGGCGGTGCAGAGCGACTAGAAGACATTGCTCACCCATTAGCCAAAATGCTTTGCCAACAACTTTCAATAACCCAAATGCAGTTACAGGACGGATTTAATGACTAAAGCGCGAACCGAGGCCGGTGTTAAGTTACGTGATGATGATAAAGTCAGACACATTCCAGTCACTATCGTGCCGACCGAACGTGAAGAAATGTTGCGCAAACCCGAGTGGATAAAGATAAAACTTCCCTCGCGTACCGAAAATATCGACCATATCAAGTCAACGCTGCGTAAAAATAATCTCCACTCTGTCTGTGAGGAAGCCTCCTGCCCGAATCTGGCAGAATGCTTCAACCACGGCACCGCGACTTTTATGATTCTCGGCGATATTTGTACCCGCCGTTGTCCGTTTTGTGACGTTGCTCATGGGAAGCCATTACCGCCTTCGGCGGAGGAGCCTTTAAAGCTGGCAAAAACCATTGCAGAAATGCGGCTTAAGTATGTTGTTATAACTTCTGTCGATCGCGATGATCTGCGTGATGGTGGTGCTCAGCACTTTGTCGATTGCATTAACGCGATTCGTGAACACTCCCCGTCGACCACAATCGAAGTGTTAGTTCCAGACTTTCGTGGACGCATGGATCGCGCGCTTGAGATTTTTAAAAGTGGCGTGCCTGATGTGTTCAACCATAATCTGGAAACCATTCCACGTTTGTATCGCGAGTGCCGTCCGGGAGCAAACTATCAGTGGTCTTTGGACCTGTTAAAGAAATTTAAAGCACAACACCCTGAGGTTAAAACCAAATCAGGGTTAATGATGGGAATGGGTGAGGACAAAGCGGAAATCGCTAAGGTCTTAGAAGATTTACGCGCCCACGACGTAGATATGCTTACCCTAGGTCAGTACCTGCAACCAAGCCGGCACCATTACCCAGTAAAACGCTATGTGCACCCAACGGAATTTGATGAGCTACGCGAGATTGCAGAAGATCTGGGCTTTAGCCACGCCGCTTGTGGCCCTTTGGTACGCTCAAGTTATCATGCCGATAAGCAAGCAGCGGGCGAAGAAGTAAAATAAACATTTTGCCTGCGCCAGAACTACAAGCACGGATTCAGGCCAGCCTAGATAAACATCTGCAGCTGGCCTGTCAATTTTTCAAACAAGACTTTCCGAGGCCAAAACTTAGCTTTCGCCAACGGGGCAAAATTGCCGGCAGTGCGCGCTTACAGGGTAATGAAATTCGTTTAAACCCTAAGCTATTAGTTGATAATCAGGACGCCTTTATCCGCGATGTTGTCCCCCACGAGTTAGCACATCTTATCACCTATCAACTGTATGGCCGTGTGCGTCCCCACGGTAAACAATGGCAACACATAATGGCAGAGGTGTTTGGCCTGACTCCAAACACCACACATCAGTTCGATGTCAGTAAAGTACAAGGACAAACCTTTACTTACCGATGCCAATGCAATCAGTACTCGCTGTCAAAGATAAGGCATAACAAAGTGCTAAAAGGACAACAATATGTTTGCAAACGTTGTTCTACTGCCCTTCGCTATTGTGAGTAAGCTGCCAGCTGTTGCTGCCAATAGTGACGAATTTCGTTATCTTCGGCCTGTGTTGCAAAGTTATACGCTGCCGGTCGGCTGCCGCTTTTAATTCCTTCACGCCATAAATCAAGATACGTGGCATCAAGGTCACCTTCGTCATAAAATTGCATAAAGCTATAGCCCTGAGTGGGTTTCCAGGCTTGTGCGTCTGAATGCAGGCAGGTTTTACTTTTGCTCCAGCCTTGTGCAGGTGGGTTGGCAAGTTTCTCAGTGACTTTCAGATTGGCTTGTTCGGTGCCGGGCAAGCACCAGTGTTTCGCCTGCCCTGGCGGTAATGGATATTCATCGATCATGCCGGCAAAATGCGCCATTTCATGTACAAAAACGTCAAACGTGTCTTGTTCATCAAGATACATAATGCCATTGATAACATTCGCTTTACCTTGACTGGCCATCACCACCAAATGACTGAAGTCCTGATCCGTTAACTGCGCGGCTAAATTTGCCTCGTTACAACGCAGTCGTGGTGTAGATTCGCAAGCTAGATGTTGGGGCGTGAGCAGGGTCAATCCTTTAAAGCAAATTGGCATCGCTGCCACATCACTGGCACGCCATCGACTTAAAAAACTGGCTAATTGTCTGACACCCTGTGGCGATTGTGCGACAAAGTGAATAGTTTGCTCACACTGCGCTGCGTTAAGCCCAAGATTGACTTGGCGGCGTTGAAGCGCAAACTGCATCGCCTCAGCCGTGTTATGAGCCAGCGCTTTGCTTAATTGCACTTCGAAGCCATCAATATCACCTAGCGACCAACGAAGCTTTGCCAAACGCCATGCATAAGCATCACTGTAATCATCGACCAGTTTTTGTAACCAGAATGCCGCAATTGCCTGATCCTGATCCTGCCAATAATCAGCCAGGTAAAGTTGACTGACCGGATCACCTGCCAATGCTTTGCGCTGATGATCATCATGGGGCGCCACGCGACTATCCGGCACATGCAACTTAAAAAATAGAATAACCACCACCAGAGCGTAAAAGCTCAAACCAATCAGGGTTCGTATCATGGTTTAGTCGATCGCGGGGGCTGCGCGCATCAAATCAAGTTCAAGACGCGCATATCTGTGTTCAACGTAATCGTATACGTTAGTACTAAGCGATGCCTTAAAATAGTTTGCCGCTTTGGCTTCCTGACCTCGGTCTGCAAAATATTTTCCCAAATAAAAATACACTTCACACAAACGGTTATTTAGGTCCTGACGGCTTGTTACGCCCAGCGGGATTTGGTTAAGTACATCGTTTTCACTGATTCTACCCAGATAAAAATCGACGATTGCAGATGCCCAATGGGAATCATCCAGCCCCTCACGCTGTTGTGCCAACTGCGCCAACGCCCGGGAGTCGTCCAGGTTTCGGTTAACAATGTAATGCCACAACACACGATAAGGATCTTGCGTGTCACGAGCATAAAAGAGATCAAGGTCTTTTACCGCCTGAGATGCGCGACCGCCGTAATACAAGGCAATGCCACGATTTAAGAAGGCATAATCATGCTCCGGATCTATTTCTAAGGTGGAGTCAAAGTGAGTATAAGCTTCTACGAACTCTTGCTGCTGGGTATAGTGAATGCCAAGAAAGTTATAAGCTTCAGCTAACTGGGGATTTAATTGCACAGCCCGAGAAAAGTCATACATAGCCATGCCGTTAAGGCCAACACTGTCGAAATACACGCCCCGCTGATAAAACAGCTCCGCTTTCTGGTGGCCCGGAATATCTGCCCTGCCAAGAATATCAGTTAATCGCGCAACGGCCATCTGAATCCGCATGTCAGCCGCGGCGGGCTCCGCCAGAATGAGATTCCCCATTTGGGCATTACCAGATGTACCAGGGGTTGCGCTACATCCGCCAAGGGCTGCAGCCAAAAACAGACTGCTAACCAAATTACGTATTGTCATTCGTTACTCGCTTTGTTGCTATCTCGGCACTATACAAGATCTCTTCGATGCTAGCGATAGTGCCGCCGACGAGTTTATTCGAAAAACACCACCTCGCCGCTTTCAATATCATATTCGGCGCCAACAATGACTAAACCTTCATTGGCGACCAAATCCTTTAGAATATCTGAACCCTGCTTTAAATTTGCGACAGAGGCTTGTACGTTGGCTTTAATCGCCTCTCCCATCAAACTCGCACAATCGGCATGGGGATTCGCCTCAACCAGCGGTTTTACTGCCGGACTGATCTTATCGACGATGACTTTAAGGTTAGGCGACTGACTCTCCACTGGCGTATTTAATTGCTGTAATGTGGCATTTACTGCACCGCAATGGGTGTGTCCCATCACTACCACTAACCGTGTACCGAATTGCGCTGCTGCAAATTCGACACTGCCGATTTGAGAAGGTTGCACGATATTTCCGGCAATTCGTATGACAAACAAATCGCCTAAGCCCTGATCGAAAACCATTTCAGCTGGGACGCGTGAGTCAGAACACCCCAGAATAATCGCAAAAGGTTGTTGCCCTTGTTCCGCAGCTGTTGTTACCGGTTTCTTTACTATCGTGTCGTTGCGCGCGACCGCATCGACAAAGCGCTGGTTACCTTGTTTTAAAGCTTGGAGCGCTTGATTTGCGTTCATCATGGCTGTTAATCCCCTGTTAAAGTGCAGGAATAGTATCTATACCGCTGATAAATCGCTACTCCGAGCAGTACCGTTTGTTTAATTTTTGTTCACAATAATTGTTTGCGAAACAAGTAACGCATGTCACCGGTTTCATCATCAGTCTGAGTCGACAGACACTCATAGTGGTGTTTGCTCAACATGGCACGCATTGCAGAAAATTGTTCGCGGCTCTTAACCTGAATAACCTTGTAGCCTTGCTGTCGCGCCCATGCTTCCTGATACTCAAGTAACTTCAACGCAACACCCATGCCGCGAAAATCTGGAATCACGCCACCAACCCAACTGTAAAAAGTCACTGGGTTTAAGGCGTACCCTAGCTTAAAGCCCAGCAAATGCTCCCCCTGCTGTGCCACAAGGGGTAAATAATCTGCTTCGTCGATACGCATTAAATAACCGGCAAAATCTGCACTCTCGCGCAACTCCGGCACGTTGCGGTGCACCTTTTCGATCTCAGCTAAGCTTGCGATTCGCACAGTAATATCACTCATGCTGCTCCCCTATTGCAAATGACAGACACAAAAAAGGCGCTTCACGCGCCTTTTCGTATAGCAGAACAACCGGCAAATTATTCGCCTTGTGGTTGCTCTTCTTGTGCTGGTTTCTCAATCAGCTCTTTCATGCTCAAACGCACACGGCCTTGGCGATCGATTTCCATCACTTTCACGTCAACCATCTGACCCTGTTCAAGGTAATCAGATACTTTGTTCACGCGTTCATGGGCAATCTGAGAAATATGTACCAGACCTTCTTTACCCGGAAGCACTTCAACAAAGGCACCAAAGTCAACAATGCGGGTAACTTTACCGTGATAGGTCTTACCGGCTTCAACTTCCGCAGTAACCTGCTCGATCAGTTTGATGGCAATCTCAGCTTTCGCGCGCTCAGTCGCAAAGATTTTTACCGTACCGTCGTCTTCGATTTCGATATTAGTGTCAGATTGCTCAGTAATAGAGCGAATCATTGCACCACCCTTACCGATAACGTCACGAATCTTGTCCTGATCGACTTTCACCGTGTAAATACGAGGAGCGAACTCAGACAGCTCTTCACGGTGACCGGTAATGGCTTCATCCATCACACTCAAGATGTGCAAGCGAGCTTCTTTCGCCTGTTTCAGTGCAATTTGCATGATTTCTTGAGTGATACCCTCAATCTTGATATCCATCTGCAAAGCAGTGATACCGTCGTTAGTACCGGCAACCTTTAAGTCCATGTCACCCAGATGATCTTCATCACCCAGGATGTCTGACAATACCACAAAGTTCTCATCTGATTTAACCAGACCCATTGCGATACCCGCAACAGACGCTTTAATCGGTACACCTGCATCCATCAGTGCCAAAGAGGTACCACAGACCGACGCCATTGAAGACGAGCCATTTGATTCAGTGATTTCTGAAACAACACGTACTACATACGGGAATTCTTCTTCAGAAGGCATAACCGCCTGAATACCGCGCTTAGCAAGACGACCATGGCCAATTTCACGACGCTTTGGAGAGCCGATCATGCCTGTCTCACCCACACAGTAGGGAGGGAAGTTATAGTGCAGCATAAAGCGGCTATTAGTCAGACCAGTCAGCTCATCGATCATCTGAGCATCACGTTCAGTACCTAACGTCGCAACTACTAACGCCTGAGTTTCACCTCGGGTAAATAATGCAGAGCCGTGTGTACGTGGCAATACGCCAGTGCCTACGTTTAACGCACGAACCATGTCCGGAGAACGGCCATCAATACGTGGCTCACCAGCCAGGATACGTGAACGAACAACATCTGACTCTAAATCATGCAATAAGTCTGACGCTTCTTTTTTGTCCAGCTCTGGATTTTCTTCGGTTAACGCTGCGATAGCTTTATCTGTTACTGCAGTTACCGCGTCTTTGCGCGCTAACTTGTCAGAAATCTGATATGCAGCAACCATGTCAGCCTCGGCCAAAGCCTTAATCTTGTCTTTCAGCTCTGTATTTTCTGCTTCTGGCTGCCAATCCCACTTAGGCGTGTTGACCTCAGCCGCAAATTCATTAACTGCATTAATGACGGCCTGAGATTGTTCATGACCATAAACGACTGCGCCTAACATGACATCTTCGGATAATACGTCTGCTTCTGATTCAACCATCAGGACTGCATTTTGTGTACCTGCAACGACCAAATCCAATTGGCTTTCTGCCATTTCTGAATTCAGGGTATTCAGCAGGTATTCGCCATCCTTATAACCAACGCGGGCTGCACCAATTGGGCCGTTAAACGGGATACCAGAAATCGCTAATGCAGCAGACGTGCCGATCATTGAGATGATATCCGCAGGGATTTCCGGGTTAGATGATACTACCGTGATCACAACCTGAACTTCATTCTTGAACCCTTCCGGGAACAGGGGACGAATCGGTCTGTCGATTAAACGTGCGGTCAGTGTTTCATTTTCTGAAGGACGACCTTCACGTTTGAAGAAACCTCCGGGAATCTTACCTGCTGCGTAAGTTTTTTCCTGATAGTTTACGGTTAATGGGAAGAAGTCCTGGTCTGGTTTTGCTTCTTTTTTACCCACAACCGTTACCAACACAGACGTATCGTCCATGCTTGCTAAAACTGCTGCTGAAGCCTGACGTGCGATGACGCCGGTTTCAAGGGTTACGGTATGCTTACCGTATTGAAATGTTTTTGTGATAGGAGTCACTATTGTTTCCTTTAACTATATTTACTTTTCGCTTTTAAACGCGGCGCTAAGTATAACCATCCCTGTGGGGCATTCACAGTATAAATTTACCCTGTCACTGGCCTACCCTGGCACAGAGTGAAAAAATGATACAAAAAAAGCACCCTAAGGTGCTTTTTTCATAACGCGTTGCTTAGCGACGCAGACCTAAACGCTTGATCAGGTCTTGGTAGCGTGACTGGTCTTTGCCTTTCAGGAAGTCCAGTAACTTACGACGCTGGCTAACCATGCGTAACAGACCACGACGTGAGTGGTGATCTTTTTTGTGGCTAGAGAAGTGACCTTGCAACTTGTTGATGTTGTGAGTCAACAGGGCAACCTGTACCTCAGGTGAACCTGTGTCGCCTTCTTTAACCGCGTAATCTGCAACGATTTGCGCTTTTTCTTGAGTACTTAGTGACATATTTTTCTCCAAAATATTGAAAATAAATATTAGCCGATCACTAATTCAGCCAATATCGGGAGCGCGTATTATATAGCGCTAATGACAAATAACAAGCTTAAGCTTGCGGATAAACTACCAACCGCTTAGGTAACAGTTGCTGCTGAAGCGCTGCAACACCCAGAAAGCGGTTATCAGACAGACGAAAGACCCTGACCAGTTGCCCGTCACCGGACTGCGCTAACGGGATTGCTCTGCCCTGCTGTAACAAACTAGCCTGTTCATCCGTAATGGTCACCGAATCTAAACGCTGTACTGCCGAATCCATTGGAAGTAATAAGGCATCCAACGCAGTCCAATCGGGCTCATCCATCTGGTTAATCTCATCGCGTAATTGCTGTAATTGCTCAAAGGTCACCATTTTATCGTTGGGATAATCGGCCACTTCAGTACGATGCAATTTGCTAACAAAAGCGCAGCAACCAAGCGCCTGCCCCAAATCGTCCACCAATGAACGAATATAGGTTCCCTTGGAGCAATGCACCTTCAGTTCAGCCTCGGTACCATTAAAACTGATCAGCTCTAACGCATAAATTTCAATGTCTCTGGCTTCGCGCGGCACCTCAATACCCTGACGTGCGTAGTGGTAAAGTGGTTTGCCTTGATATTTCAATGCTGAGAACATCGAAGGCACTTGCTTTATCGGCCCCCGGAAATTGTCCAGTGCAGCGATCAACTCCTCCAATCCAAAGTTAATCGGCTTTTGCTCCACGACTTCGCCATCGGCATCCGATGTGCTGGTCCGCACGCCAAACGTAGCCGTTGTCAGATACGTTTTATCTGAATCCAACAAAAATTGTGAGAACTTTGTGGCCTCGCCAAGACAAACCGGCAACATTCCGGTAGCCAGCGGATCGAGCGCACCGGTATGACCGGCTTTTTGAGCAGAGAAAATACCCCGCACCTTTTGTAAGGCCTGATTAGAACTAATGTCCAACGGCTTATCGAGTAATAAAACGCCGTTGATTTCACGACCTTTTCTTCGCTTCGCCAAGGCTTAATCCTGCTCTTCGTCTAAGTTTCGCCCAGCCTGTTCGGCACGCTTTTTGTCTTCATTAAGGGTTTCTGTCACTAACGAAGAAATACGCATTCCTTCGGTGATGGAATTATCCTGCATAAATCGAATAGCTGGCACTGCACGTACCCGAATACGTTTGGCAAGCAACGAGCGGACGAACCCTTTGTTTTCTTCCAGGATTTCCATGTATAGCTTAATTTTCTCGGGTTCATTTTCAAAAAATGTCACAAACACTTTTGCGTAGGATAAGTCTCGTGACACTTCAGCCCCAGACACAGTGACCATACCGAGTCTTGGGTCACGGTTTTTGAACTCATTTTGTAAGATACTTGCAACTTCCTGATGGACTTGTTGCGCTACGCGGTCAGTACGCGAAAATTCTCTCGCCATGACATAACTCCCAATTAACTGTTTAGCTGAATTAACAGCAAGACCCATAAGCTTAGTATGACCAACAAAGAAGAAATAAATGCCATAAAGCGATGGTATACATTGTTATAGGTTATATGAATAAATGAATGCAAAACACGCAGTCCAACATAGACCCATGCCATAATCAGCATCGCTGTTGTTTCAACATTCAGCGCCAGGCTGGCGAGGCAGACAACATAAAAAAGTGGTGGTGTTTCGAACAAGTTCGAAAAATTGCGCTCCATTTGTGCCAACTTTTGTGGTACCTGATAGCCACTGTTGACTAAAAAATAGCGACGGTCAATATCGCGGCTAGCCACGGCTTTAAACCGCGCTCGGCCTAATATAATCCCTACAACCAGCGTTAGTAGGAACATCGCAAAAATTGGATATATCATTATCTGTGCTGTCCTTAGATGAAAAAAATGCTCAACCGGAGTTGAGCATTTTTATTTTCGGTTCAATGAATTTAAATCTGGCGGGCTACTTCAACCACTTCGAAGACTTCGATTTGGTCACCCACTTTTACATCATTGTAGTTCTTCACGCCGATACCACATTCCATGCCGTTACGAACGTCTTGAACATCGTCTTTAAAGCGACGCAGTGATTCTAATTCACCTTCGTAAATAACCACGTTGTCACGTAATACACGAATTGGGTTGTTACGCTTAACAACACCTTCAGTCACCATACAGCCCGCAATCGCACCAATTTTCGGTGACTTAAAGACGTCACGAACTTCGGCCAGACCAATGATTTCCTGTTTAAACTCTGGTGCCAGCATACCACTCATGGCCTGCTTAACCTGGTCAATCAGGTCATAAATCACACTGTAGTAGCGCAGATCAATTTGCTCAGCTTCAATAACGCGGCGAGCAGAGGCATCTGCACGGACGTTAAAACCAACCAAAATTGCGCCTGAAGCCGCGGCAAGCGTCGCATCAGTTTCAGTGATTCCACCAACACCTGAACCAACGATGTTGACCTTCACTTCGTCAGTGGACAGCTTGATCAGTGATTCAGCGATAGCTTCTACTGAACCTTGAACATCGGCTTTAAGCACCACATTAAGTTCAGAAACATCACCCGACTCCATGTTAGCGAACATGTTCTCAAGCTTCGCTTTCTGCTGCTTGGCCAGTTTAAGTTCACGCTGTTTAATTGAACGGCGTGTCGCAACTTCACGGGCTTTACGCTCATCGGCAACAACCAATGCATCGTCACCGGCAGTAGGCACACCTGACAAGCCAAGTATTTCAACTGGGGTCGACGGACCGGCAACCTTCAACTCTTTACCGTTTTCGTCACGCATGGCACGTACTCGACCGTACTCAAGACCGCACAGTAAAATATCACCCGGCTTAAGTTCGCCTTCCTGAACGAGTACAGAGGCGACTGGACCACGCCCTTTATCCAGGCGAGACTCAATAACAATCCCTTTAGCCTGACCACTAGGTGCTGCTTTTAAGTCTAGCAATTCAGCCTGTAAGCTAATGGCTTCAAGTAGCTCATCAACACCCATACCGGTTTTCGCTGAAACATTCACGAATTGGTGATCGCCACCCCACTCTTCTGAGATAACCTCCAACTGAGATAATTCAGTCTTAACGCGGTCTGGATCAGCAGTCTCTTTATCCATTTTGTTAACCGCGATGATCAGCGGTACACCAGCAGCTCGACTGTGCTGCACAGCTTCTTTGGTCTGTGGCATAACACCGTCATCGGCAGCCACGACAAGAACGACAATATCAGTCGCAGTTGCACCGCGCGCTCGCATCGCAGTGAACGCTGCGTGGCCAGGAGTATCGAGGAATGCGATACGGCCATTGTCGGTCTCTACACTGTATGCACCAATGTGCTGGGTAATACCGCCGGCTTCACCTGATGCCACCTTACTGCGGCGAATAAAGTCAAGCAGTGAGGTCTTACCATGGTCAACGTGGCCCATAATGGTGACCACTGGTGCGCGGGTGGCTAAGTCACCTTTGCTATCCGAACTTTCTGCCAGGATCTCGTCTTCCAGGGCGTTCTCATTAACCAGTTCGTATTTGTGACCCATTTCTTCGATCACCAACACCGCTGTGTCTTGGTCCAATACCTGGTTGATGGTTGCCATCTCACCCAGTTTAAACAGGGTTTTAATAACAGTGTTAGCTTTCACTGCCATACGGTTGGCCAGTTCACCAACAGTCACTGTGGCACCCAGTCGCACCACACGTTCAACCGGTTGTGCTGGTTTATTAAAACCGTGCTTCAGGTTAGCGGCTGCGTCTTTACGCTTTTTACCCTTACGGCGACGAGAAGAACGCTCAACCTGCATGTCTTCTTCGTCTTCCGCTTCCTGAGCGTAGCGGTTTGAATGCATGTGCACTTCTTCTGCTTCAGCTTTCTTACGACGCTCTTCTTCTTCTTTCCAGCGACGTTCATTTTCTTCAGCAAGACGACGCGCTTCTTCCTCAGCCTTTTTGGTTTCTTCTTCCAATTTACGCTGCGCTTCGGCTTCTTGCTGCTTACGAATACGCTCCGCTTCTTCTTCCGCTGCTTTACGCTCAGCTGCCTCTTCCGGGCTTAACTGTTTGTCTTCTTCAGCTGCACGGCGCTTTTGCTCTTCTTTACGAGCACGTTCTTCTTCTGCTCGCTTGGCGCGGGCTTCAGCTTCTTGGCGAGCCTTTTCTTCGGCTACGCGCTTGGCTTCTTCTGCAGCTTTTTTCTCGGCTTCAAGTTCAGCAATACGCGCTTCTTCCGCTTTCTTTGCTTCTTCGGCCATGCGTGCTACTTCAGCTTCGCTACGCTTAACATAAGTACGGGTTTTGCGTACTTCTACCTTAACCGATTTTGATTTACCTGCGCTGTTAATATTCAACGTGCTGGTTTTTTTCCGCTGCAACGTCATGCGCTTAGGCTCGCCCGGTTTGTCACCACCGTGCTGCTTGCTCAGGTGATCAAGCAATTGCTTTTTCTCCTGCTCATTGACCTGGTCGTCAGCGGATTTCTTGATACCGGCATCAGCAAACTGTTGAACAAGTTTCTCAACGGTTGTACCTATGTCTCCGGCCAGTTTTTGTATGGATACGTCTGCCATGTAGTGCTGCTCCTCCTGCTGACATTACTCTTCGTTAAACCAAACGATATTACGTGCTGCCATAATCAATTCACCGGCTTTCTCTTCACCGATGCCTTCCAGCTCTGCAATATCATCTACCCCCTGCTCCGCCAATTCTTCCAGGTTAGTGATGCCCTGGCTGGCAAATACGAACGCAAGATGGCGTTCCAGACCTGGCAGGTTTAGCAGGTCTTCTGACGGTTCGGCGCCTTCCAGCGACTCTTCGTTAGCAAGCGCTCGGGTAGTCAGCGCGTCTTTTGCACGGTTACGTAACTCTTCAACCGTGTCTTCATCGAGATCCTCAATCGCCAGTAATTCACTCACTGGGACGTAGGCAATCTCTTCGAGGGTGGTGAAACCCTCGTCTACTAGCAAGGATGCAAACTCTTCATCGATGTCTAAACCTTCGGTGAAGGTGCTCAATACCTTGGCATTTTCTTCTTCGTGCTTACTGTTGAGCTCTTCAACAGTCATCACATTAAGTTCCCAACCCGTTAACTGGCTTGCTAAGCGGACATTTTGTCCACTACGGCCAATTGCCTGAGCCAGGTTATCTTTTTCTACCGCGACTTCCATCATGTGCTTATCTTCGTCGACCACGATCGAGCTGACTTCGGCGGGTGCCATTGCGTTGATGACAAATTGCGCTGGATTCTCATCCCACAACACGATATCAACACGCTCACCACCCAGTTCGCCTGATACAGCTTGAACACGTGATCCACGCATACCAACACAGGCACCTACAGGATCAAGGCGGCGGTCATTGGTTTTTACAGCAATTTTGGCACGTGAGCCCGGATCACGGGCAGCGGAACGAATTTCCAACACTTCCTCGGCAATTTCTGGCACTTCAAGGCGGAACAATTCAACCAACATATCCGGGTGGGCACGACTCAAAAACAGTTGCGCACCACGTGCTTCTGGTTTGATGACATAAAGCAATGCGCGGACCCGGTCGCCAGGGCGGAATGTCTCACGCGGTAACATATCTTCGCGGAACAAAACGGCTTCTGCATTGTTACCAAGGTCGATAATCACATTGTCACGATTAACCTTTTTGACCGTACCAGTAATCAGGTCTCCTACACGGTCCTCGTATTCTGCAACCACTTGAGCACGCTCAGCTTCACGCACCTTTTGTACGATAACTTGCTTAGCTGTTTGCGTGGTAATGCGGTCAAAGGCAATCGATTCAATTTGTTCTTCAACAAACTCGCCTACCTGTATTTCCGGCTCATCGATTTGCGCTGCAGATAAGGTAATTTCTGCATAAGGGTTTTCTTGTTCCTGATCATCAGGAATAACCTGCCAACGGCGAAATGTATCAAAGTCACCAGAATCTCGGTCTATGCTTACGCGCACTTCAATTTCGCCTTCGTTTTTCTTTTTGGTGGCGCTAGCGATGGCAAACTCCAGAGCTTCAAAGATTTTTTCTCTGGGTACCTGTTTTTCGTTAGAAACGGCTTCAGCCACTAATAGAATTTCTTTATTCATTGCCTTAATGCCTCGCTTTACTCGTCCTTAGTTAAATTCAGCAACCAGGTTGCCTTTTTCTATATTGCTAATGGCCAGGTCGAACTGCTGACCGTCTACTTCTACAGTAATCACGCCATCAGCTATGGACAGCAATTTACCTTTAAAATTACGTCTGTTCTCCATCGGCATTCTCAACTTTACTGCGATGGTCTCGCCCACTACGTTTTCATAATGAGCGGGTTTGAATAAGGGTCTGTCCATGCCAGGTGATGACACTTCCAGGTTATATTCAGTAGAGATTGGGTCTTCCACATCCAACACTGCACTCACCTGATGACTTACATCGGCACAGTCATCTACACTGATTCCATTTTCGTGATCAATATAAACACGCAATGTAGAATGTTTACCGGCACGTACAAATTCTACGCCTACCAGTTCAAAATCCAATGCTTCGACCGCCGGGGCCAGCATTTCAGTAAGATTCTGTTCGAGTTTTGACAAAATACACTCTCCAAAAACAAAAAAAGGGCATCGTGGGCCCTGTTTTGTTGCAAATCCGGAACAACAAAAAGCCCCGTGCTAAGCGGGGCTTTGTTATTTTGGACCCTTTGTCCACTAACTTCAATGTTAAGTCTGCACGAGCGACTTAAACAAAAGTGGTTGCGGGAGCAGGATTTGAACCTACGACCTTCGGGTTATGAGCCCGACGAGCTACCAGACTGCTCCATCCCGCGCTTGATTCTGCTCTTGTCTGACTTGGCTTAGCGCCCCGTCTCAAGATGCTGCGTATTATACGGAGGCTATTTGTTTGTGCAAGCCCAATTTACTAAAAAACTGCACATTTCGGTGCGTTCGCTGCTTATTTGAGCACATTGTTTAATATCTCTGCAATATTTCTCTGATAAGGCGCTGATACGCCAAATTTTCATAAAAAATTCTTTTAGCAATTACTGTTGATGAGGCAACAATTCACAACGACATCCCCATCGGTATATTTTTATTACCAGCAAATTTAACTATCTGACCGAAACGAACAGAACCGAATACTGGACTAAGCCCCTGAGTTGTTTCTCACTTACCCGTTGCGTTAATGCACAGGAAGGTAATTTCAGGCATAAAAAAAGCCAGGTCTTAAACCTGGCTTTTCAATATGGTGCGGATGGTGGGACTTGAACCCACACGAGCTTGCGCTCACAGCGACCTCAACGCTGCCTGTCTACCAATTTCAGCACATCCGCGAAAACCTTACTCCGGAATCTCGTCTTGTGGTTTTTGAGGCACATCATCTACCGGCACTTCTTCTGCAGCCGGCACACTGATGATATCTAAGTCATCAGTTTCTTTAGCTTGCTGTGCGGTCATTGAGCCAAGCAATAAGCTGATAACGAAAAACGCCGTTGCTAAAACCGCAGTCGAACGTGTCAGAAAATTACCTGAACCACCGGCACCGAATACAGTATTTGACGCACCAGCACCAAAAGATGCACCCATATCAGCACCTTTACCACGTTGCAGCAAAACTAAACCAATCAGCATAATAGCTACAATCAAATAAACGACAATTAATACCTGATACATGTCCAATCCTATTTATTTGCCGCTTGGCAAATTTTAACAAATTCGTCCGTTTTCAAGCTTGCTCCACCAACCAATCCGCCATCGACATCGGGTTGTGAAAACAAACTGTCCGCATTTGCGGCGTTCACGCTGCCACCATATAAAATTCTGGTTTGCTCAGCGACACTGGTGCTGAGATTAGCCAAATGGCTGCGTATAAATTCGTGAACCTCCTGAGCTTGTGCCGGGCTGGCTGTCTTGCCTGTCCCAATAGCCCAGATCGGTTCATAAGCGATTACCAGATTGGCCATTTTTTCAATGCCAATATGCTGTATAACCGCATTAAGTTGCTGAGCAAGAAAATCGAACAAGTTACCCTGTTCACGAATCTCTAATGACTCACCAACGCAAAAAATCGGTGTCAGGCCCTGGGCCAAAACTGCAGCAACTTTCTCTGCAACCAGTTGATTAGATTCACCAAACAACTCACGGCGTTCCGAGTGACCTACGATGCAATAATCAGCACCGCATGCTTTGACCATCTCAACAGAAATTTCACCAGTGTATGCACCGCTTGCAAATGGGCTAACGTTTTGTGCGCCTAAGGCGAACGATTTGTTTGTCGCATTTGCTAAAAACACGGAGGGCGGACAAATGACAATATCGAGTTGCCCAGCGGTAATTGTACCCAGCGCCTCTTGCAACTCAAGCAACAACTCAGGGTTGCCATTCATTTTCCAGTTTCCGGCCACGATGGGACGGCGAGCTTCCGTTGGCATACAACCTCCTTCAAAGCGGGCGAGATATTATCTGACCCGCGCACAAGTTACAAGTTTGACGGCACAGAAAAATGGCCGATTACGCCTGATTTTTGACCACTTGAGCTATATGTTCTGCCCATTTATCACAATCAGTTTGATTTTCGGACTCTACCATGACGCGAATCAAGGGCTCAGTCCCACTTTTTCTCAATAACACCCTGCCAGAATCACCCAGTGCACTTTCCGCTTCGGTTACTGCATCTTTTACCGCCTGCGTGTCTAATGGCGCCGTATCAGCGCTTACGCGCACATTGATTAGTGTTTGGGGATATTTGTCCATTCCCTGAGACAGTTCAAACAGAGACAAATCCGCGCGCAGCATAGCAGTGAGCACCTGCAGGCCAGCGATAATGCCGTCCCCCGTCGAGGTGGCATTTAAATTAATCACGTGTCCTGAGCTTTCGCCGCCAATCATCCAGCCCCTTTGAGACAATTGTTCCATCACATAGCGGTCACCGACTTTACTGCGGGCAAAAGGAATGCCCAGCTTACTCAGACCGACTTCAAGGCCAAGGTTGCTCATCAGCGTACCGACTACCCCACCTTGTAACCGACCGGACTTCAGCGCGTCCCGGGCGATAATAAACACAATTTGGTCACCGTCAAGCACGTTACCCTTATGGTCAACCAACATGATCCTGTCGCCATCACCATCTAACGCGAAACCCAAGTCGGCTTGCTGTTTTTTGACTTCTTCGACCAGTGCGCCTAATGAAGTGGCACCAACTTTGTCATTAATGTTCAGACCATTTGGTGATGCACCTATTTCAATCACCTCAGCGCCCAATTCTTCAAGTACATTCGGTGCAATGTGGTAGGTCGCGCCATGGGCGCAATCGACGACGATTTTTAAACCTTTAAGCGACAACTCCGACGGAAATGTCCCTTTACAGAACTCGATATACCGACCCGCTGCGTCATTAATACGTACTGCCTTACCCAATTTATCTGACGCGACACAAGCCATTTCTTCATCCATCATGGCTTCAATCGCCAATTCAATGTCGTCATCGAGTTTGGTGCCGTCTGCGGAGAAAAATTTTATGCCATTGTCGTAATAGGGGTTGTGCGAAGCGCTAATAACGATACCTGCTTCAGCACGGAATGTTTTAGTCAAATACGCAATCGCGGGGGTTGGCATCGGCCCAAGCAAACCAATGTTGATACCGGCTGCAGATAAACCTGCTTCAAGGGCTGACTCAAGCATGTAACCAGAAATTCGGGTGTCTTTACCAATCAACACTTTGTTGGTACCTGCGTTAGCCAATACTCGGCCTGCAGCCCAACCTAATTTAGTCACAAACTGAGGATTAATCTGGCTTTCACCTACTTTGCCCCGAATACCGTCGGTACCAAAATATTTTCTACTCATTCTTTATCCTTATAATTGTTCATTCAATGCTTGGACGATAGCCAACGCATCCGACGTTTCCTCTACGTCGTGCACTCTTATAATTTGCGCACCCTGTAACATCGCAATTGTCGCAGCACTGATGCTGGCTGCCAAACGTTGCTCAACCGGTTTAGATGTCACCGCACCTAACATTGACTTGCGTGACATTCCGACCAGTAAGGGATACCCCAATTGGTGTAGTTTATCCATATGTGCCAGTAAGCGGAAGTTATGTTGAACACTTTTACCGAATCCAAAGCCCGGATCGAGCAAAATTTGCTGTTGTTCGATGCCCGCTTGCTGACAAATTTGAGCGCGTTCACGCAAAAAGTCTGAGACTTCAGTGATAACGTTTCCGTATTGTGGATTAGACTGCATGGTTCGCGGTTGCCCTTGCATGTGCATCAGGCAAACAGGCACGCCAGCGTCAACAGCTGCATACAGCGCTCCAGGCTCTTGCAACGCACGGACGTCATTAATAAGACCGGCACCAGCAGCAACCGCATCACGCATTACTGCTGCCTTACTGGTATCAATACTGACCACGCAATCAAGACGCGCACGGATCGCCTCTATCACTGGAATAACTCTGTCGAGTTCTTGCTGCTCGCTCACGTCTTTAGCACCTGGGCGGGTAGACTCACCACCAATATCGATGAAGTCACACCCGGCTGCCAACATTTTTTCGGCTCGCGAAACAGCAGCATCGAGCTGGTGAAATTGTCCGCCATCGGAAAAAGAATCAGGGGTTACGTTTAAAATTCCCATTACCCGGGGCTGGTCAAGGGGAATGTGCTTATCAGCAAACCACATAAACACTCTCTTAATAAAAACGCCTCCGAAGAGGCGTTGTCAATTAGCTTGTTGCGTCTCCGGGCTTGGAGGTTGGCGTTACTTCGCTCTGGGTTTTCTGTTTGTCTCCAGAGGGTGGATCAGAGGGTTTGTTACCACCTCTGTCGTCCCAGTCCGCCGGAGGACGGACGTCACGTCTTTCCATCAGGTCATCAATTTGACGGGCATCGATGGTTTCATACTTCATCAACGCATCTTTCATTGCATGAAGTATGTCCATATTGTCGCGCAAGATCTTCTCTGCACGTTCATAGTTGCGATCGATAACCGCCTTAATTTCAGCGTCAATGGCTCGGGCCGTGTCATCTGACATGTGCTTATTGCGTGCCATACTGCGTCCCAAGAAGACTTCACCCTCTTCTTCGGCATACAACATAGGACCCATTTTTTCTGACAAGCCCCATTGAGTGACCATCTTACGCGCAATATCGGTCGCACGCTCGATATCGTTCGATGCACCGGTTGTCACCATATCATTGCCATAAATGATTGCTTCAGCGATACGACCACCAAACAAACTCGATACCATGCTCTCTAAATGCTGCTTTGAGTGAGAGTACTTATCTTGCTCTGGAAGGTACATGGTGACACCTAAAGCGCGCCCACGGGGTATGATTGACACCTTGTATACAGGGTCATGCTCTGGCACCAAACGACCGACAATCGCATGACCGGCTTCATGGTATGCCGTCATGGCTTTTTCGTCCTCGGACATCACCATTGACTTGCGCTCTGCGCCCATCATGATCTTATCTTTGGCTTTGTCGAACTCTTCCATGCTCACCACACGCTTATTAGCACGCGCCGCAAACAAGGCCGCTTCATTCACCAGGTTGGCTAAATCTGCACCGGAAAACCCAGGAGTGCCACGAGCAATCACTGCCGCATCAACATTGTCTCCCATGGGCACTTTGCGCATATGAACCTTAAGAATCTGTTCACGTCCACGAATATCAGGTAAGCCAACGACAACCTGACGGTCAAAACGACCGGGGCGCAATAATGCAGGGTCTAACACGTCAGGGCGGTTGGTCGCGGCAATCACAATAATGCCTTCATTGCCTTCGAAGCCGTCCATTTCAACCAACATTTGATTCAGCGTTTGCTCACGCTCATCGTGACCGCCACCTAAACCAGCGCCACGTTGACGACCGACCGCATCAATCTCGTCGATGAAAATAATGCAAGGTGCAGACTTTTTAGCTTGTTCAAACATGTCACGCACACGGGATGCACCCACGCCTACAAACATCTCTACAAAGTCTGAGCCAGAGATAGTGAAGAAAGGAACTTTCGCCTCACCTGCAATGGCTTTTGCTAATAGTGTTTTACCGGTTCCGGGTGGGCCGACCATTAACACGCCTTTGGGGATTTTACCGCCCAGTTTTTGGAATTTAGACGGGTCACGTAGGAAGTCGACTAATTCAACCACCTCTTCTTTCGCTTCATCACAGCCAGCAACGTCGGCAAAGGTTGTTTTAATTTGGTCTTCACCCAACAAACGTGCTTTGCTCTTACCAAATGACATTGCGCCACGGCCACCGCCACCTTGCATTTGGCGCATGAAGAAAATCCACACCCCAATTAACAGCAGCATTGGCAGTAAATTAATGAAAAGACTGCCCAACCAGGAAGACTTCTCTGGCGGCGTTCCTGTTACGTTGACGCCGTTTTTAATCAAGTCATCCATCAGGTTCAAGTCAAGATAAGGCACCACGGTTTTAAACGTTTCGCCGGTCTGAGTTCGACCTGTAATGACGCGATCATCAATTTTAACTTCTGCGACACGCTGATTTTGGTATTGCTGTACGAATGTGGTGTAGTCCATTTCATTCGCTGCGCCATCACCTTGGGTGAAGTTGCTGAATACCGCCATTAAAACCACCGCGATAACCAACCACAGAATTAGATTTTTTGCCATATCACTCAATGTTGTGACCTCTGTAATCCAAAGGAAAAATTATAACTACTGATAGCCTACTACGAATCGATGTCTGTCGCTACCAAACAGGCATGTCGTTGTGCCTTCATATGTTACGGCAAGGTACCATAATTCAGGCGTGTTCACTGCTTTGACCCAGAGAACAATAAAAAGGTTTAATGCTATACGAGTCACGGTGCCGGTCAGTCCACCCAGAAATTGGAGATAATTGTACGGCTACGCGATAAAACGCGTACAAAAAAACATCTTTTTGTACATTGGCGTTAGGAATAACGACAAGATGGCGGTAGAATAGCGCTTTTCAACCTTGCGAACGCAATTAAATTTTGTAAATGAATCTATCAACAAAACAAAAGCAATACTTAAAAGGCCTTGCCCACTCACTAAAGCCGGTACTGCAATTGGGCGGTAATGGCCTCACAGAGGGCGTATTAGCAGAAATTGACAATGCCTTGTCACATCACGAGCTAATCAAAGTAAAAGTGCCTACCGACGACCGCGATGAGAAAGCATTGATTATGGATGCAATCATCCGTGAAACCGGTGCAGTCAAGGTTCAGGTCATTGGCCACGTCTTGGTGATGTACCGCCAAAGTGACGAAAAGAAAATTCAAATCCCGAAAAAGTAATCGGTCATATTAAAAAAAACGCCAGCATTTTGCTGGCGTTTTTCGTTGACCACTAAGCGGGGGTGGACTCGCTCCAGCTATCCCGTAGTTCGACGGTTCGGTTGAAAATCAGTTTATCGCTTTGGCTGTCTACATCTTTGCAGAAGTAACCTGTTCGCTCAAACTGTACCGCTTCGCCAGTTGCTAAATCTCGCAGCCCGGCTTCAACCACGCCGCGCACGATGCTCAGAGAGTCTGGATTGATTGCTTCGATAAAATCATCAGCACCGGCTGGGTTTGGAACGCGGAATAGCCGGTCATAAAGTCGAATATCTGCTTCCACTGCTGTGGCAGCATCAACCCAATGAATCACACCTTTAACCTTCCGGCCATCGGCAGGATCTTTGCCTAGGGTTTGGTCATCATAGCTACAGTAAACTGTAGTAACGTTACCCTGCTCGTCAGTGTCGAATCGCTCAGCTTTAATCACATAGGCATTGCGTAAGCGGACTTCTTTACCCAATACTAAACGCTTGTATTTCTTATTGGCTTGTTCGCGGAAGTCGTCACGCTCAATAAATACTTCCTTGCTGAAACTCAGTTCACGCGTCCCTTTCGATTCATCACTTGGGTGATTCGGTGCGTGTAAAGTCTCTGATTTGTCCTGAGGATAGTTTTCTATCACCACTTTAATTGGATCAAGAACCGCCATTGCACGATTTGCGTTTTCATTCAGTTCATCACGAACACACGCTTCTAACATCGACATTTCGACCATATTGTCCATCTTGGTCACGCCAATACGCTTACAAAATTCACGCACCGCTGCGGCCGGATATCCACGGCGACGCATACCTGCGATCGTTGGCATACGAGGGTCATCCCACCCCGAAACATGGTGTTCCGTCACAAGTTGAATGAGTTTACGCTTACTAAGTACTGTGTACTCCAGGTTTAAGCGTGAAAACTCGTATTGACGGGGGCGTGCTTCAATGGTGATGTTATCCAATACCCAGTCATATAAACGACGGTTGTCCTGAAACTCCAACGTGCACAAGGAGTGTGTAATTCCCTCCAGCGCATCCGATATACAATGGGTAAAGTCGTACATTGGGTAAATGCACCACTTGTCCGCAGTTTGGTGATGGTGGGCAAACTTAATGCGATACAACACTGGGTCACGCATACACATGAAAGGAGATGCCATGTCAATTTTGGCGCGTAAGCTACAATGACCTTCTGGGTATTCACCTGCGCGCATCTTAGCGAAGTGACTCAGATTTTCCTCTACTGACGTATCACGGTATGGGCTATTTACCCCCGGAGTAGTCAATGTCCCGCGCATTTCACGCACTTTATCCTGAGCAGAGAAATCGACGTATGCCAGTCCTTTTTGGATGAGTTCGACGGCATAATCATGTAACTGATCAAAATACTTTGAGGAATAGCAGACCTCGCCATCCCATTGGAATCCCAACCACTGGACATCCTGCATAATTGAATTTACATAATCGATGTTTTCTTTTTCTGGGTTGGTATCATCGAAGCGTAAATTACACTGACCCTGATAATCTTGGGCCAGGCCAAAGTTCAGGCAAATCGATTTAGCATGACCAATATGCAGGTAACCGTTTGGCTCAGGTGGAAAGCGGGTATGCACGTGAGCGTGCACGCCATTGGCCAGATCTTTATCGATGATCTGACGAATAAAGTTGGTCGGACGAATCTCTGTCTCGGCCATTAAGGCGTTCCTCAGTTGATAGTTTTCATGTTAGGCGCGCATTATAACAATAATGTCGCCTAGCGCATTACCTTGTCTGATATAAATCCCCCAACCGAGTAACCCAAATTGGTTACACTGGACAATGTAACCATATTAAGTTACTTTTATTCATGTGTCCGTTAACAGTTACAGGAACCTCTATGACTTTGGCCGCAGTACTGACCGGCGATATCATCAAATCTCAGAAAATCACTGCCGCTGATTATGACAGTGTGATCGCGTCACTTAAACAACAAGTTAACTCTCTCCAAAGCTACTGTAACCTTGCATTCACTCTCTATCGGGGCGATGAATTTCAGCTCTATTTATCCAACCCAGGTTACGCTGGGCTGGCAGCCGTGCTAATTAGACTCAATCTCCTCAGCCTCAACCAGGATGCCAGAATCAGCATTGGTATCGGTGACATTGATGCCTTGCGAGATCCTGTATCGACGTCAACTGGCAGTGCATTTACGCTTTCAGGTCATGGGTTGCAGTCTATGGCCCAGCAGCGCTTGTTATTACAGGTAGACCATGCCCCTCTCCCGCCAGCGCTTGCGCTATTGATTCGCTTTTGCGACGATAAACTCCAACAGCTTACCCGTCGTCAAGCCAGCGCACTGAACTACTACCTGAGTGAACCAAATAATCAACACCAGCAGATTGCCGATAAAATGAAAACGTCGCGGGTTAATGTGACCAAGTTACTGAATCAAGCAAGCTACGTTCTGATTGAAGATTTTATTCAGTATTTAAGCGAGTATTTGACTGAGGTTACACATGGATAGTTTTACATTATTGTTGGCGTTGCTGCTGATTCATCTGGTCATTGATTTTTATTTGCAGCCGAACAGTTGGATAGACAACAAGCGCCGCTACCCTTGGGCCGGCTATGCGATAATTTGTCATGCGGCGCTTCACGGACTCGCAAGCGCTGGCCTCCTGTTACTGTTAAGCAACTGGTCAAAAATGCATATCATGATGGCGCTCGGTGTTATCAGCCTGAGTCACTACCTAATTGATGCAATCAAAGCCACCCTGAGCAACAAAGCTCGCTTTTTTGTACTGGATCAGTTGGCGCATGCTGCAGTACTGGTGTTATTAGTTGTCTACTACGATCCGCAAGGCGATTTACATGCGCTATTGCTTGGACCTATCAATCTAAGCGAACTTTTAGCAATAGGCTTCGCTTACCTGCTAATCCTAAAGCCGTCATCCTTGCTAATGAGTCAATTGCTCGCTCCATTTCGCCCCGATGATGAACATGAAGCCTTACCTAAAGCTGGCGAAATGATTGGCTATTTAGAGCGGTTTCTGATTGTCACCTTCATTCTGTGCAATGAGTGGAGTGGCATCGGTTTTCTACTGGCAGCCAAATCAGTCTTTCGCTTTGGAGACCTTGCTAAATCAAATCAGGTTAAAATGACCGAGTACGTTATTCTCGGCACATTATTAAGCACGACGATTGCCATTGTGGTCGGTCAGCTCTTATCTGCCCTGCTTTTGCTAAGCTTCCCTTAAGCACAAAAAAGCCCGCATTGATGCGGGCTTAAATTTATTTACTTTGCGACTGATTACCAGCCGGTGGCCTCGCTCAGTGCTTTGCCAATATCTGCCAAAGAGCGCACGGTTTTAACACCTGCCGCTTCAAGGGCTTTAAACTTCTCGTCAGCAGTACCTTTACCGCCAGCAATAATCGCACCGGCGTGACCCATACGCTTACCCGGAGGTGCAGTAACACCCGCAATGTAAGATACAACCGGCTTAGTGACATTTTCTTTAATGAAAGCGGCAGCTTCTTCTTCTGCGGTACCACCAATTTCACCGATCATCACGATAGCTTCAGTTTGCGGGTCGTCTTGGAACAACTTCAGGATATCAATAAAGTTAGAGCCTGGAATTGGATCCCCACCGATACCCACACAGGTTGACTGGCCAAAGCCCGCATCTGTCGTTTGCTTAACAGCTTCATAGGTCAAGGTACCCGAGCGAGATACGATACCCACTTTACCCGGCTTATGAATGTGACCTGGCATGATACCAATCTTACACTCACCCGGTGTGATCACACCTGGGCAGTTAGGACCGATCATTCGCACGCCTTTCGCTTCTACGTATTCTTTAACGTACAGCATATCCAGAGTAGGAATACCTTCGGTAATACAAACAATCAGTTCAATACCAGCATCAGCTGCTTCAACAATTGAATCTTTACAGAAAGGGGCTGGAACATAAATTACCGAGGCGGTTGCCCCAGTCGCTTCTACCGCTTCACGAACGGTATTGAACACTGGCAGACCCAAATGCGTTGTACCACCTTTGCCCGGCGTTACACCACCGACCATTTGTGTACCATATTCAATAGCCTGCTCAGAGTGGAATGTTCCCTGACCGCCAGTAAAGCCCTGACAAATAACTTTAGTGTTCTTATCGATTAATACAGACATTATTTGCCCTCCGCTGCTGCAACAACTTTCTGAGCTGCATCGGTCAGCGACTCAGCAGCAATAATATCCAGACCAGAATTAGCCAGTACATCGCGGCCCAATTCTGCATTGGTGCCTTCCAGACGCACAACAACAGGCACGTTGACGCCAACTTCTTTAACAGCGCCAATGATACCTTCAGCAATCATGTCACAACGCACGATCCCGCCGAAAATATTAACCAGTACCGCTTTAACATTGTCATCTGACAAGATAATTTTGAACGCTTCTGCGACGCGCTCTTTAGTAGCACCACCACCAACGTCAAGGAAGTTAGCTGGCTTACCGCCGTGCAGGTTAACGATATCCATTGTACCCATGGCCAAACCAGCACCGTTTACCATGCAGCCTACGTTTCCGTCTAATGCGACATAGTTCAGTTCCCATTGGGCTGCGTGAGCTTCGCGAGCATCTTCTTGAGATGGATCGTGCATGCCTTTCACTTTTGGCTGACGATACAATGCGTTGCTGTCAATACCCACTTTTGCATCCAGACAGTGCAGGTTGCCGTCTGTTTTGATAACCAATGGATTGATTTCAATCAGCGCAACGTCTAATTCTTCAAACATTTTCGCCAAGCCCATGAAGATCTGAACGAACTGCTTGATTTGAACGCCTGACAAGCCCAATTTAAAGGCCATCTCCCGAGCTTGATAAGGCTGAGGACCAACAATAGGGTCGATTTCAGCTTTAAGAATTTTCTCTGGAGTCTCTTCCGCAACAGTCTCAATCTCGACGCCACCTTCAGTAGAGGCCATAAATACAACGCGGCGAGATGTACGGTCAACAACTGCACCCAAATACAGTTCATTAGCAATATCAGTGCACGACTCAACCAGGATCTTGCTAACCGGCTGACCTTTTTCGTCAGTCTGGAAAGTTACCAGGTTTTTACCTAACCAGTTTTGAGCGAATTGTTTGATGTCATCTTTAGACTTAACCAGTTTCACACCGCCCGCTTTACCGCGACCGCCAGCGTGAACCTGACATTTTACTACCCACTCAGAACCGCCAATACGATCTGCCGCTTCAACCGCCTCTTGAGGGGTATCCGCTGCATAGCCTTCAGACACAGGCAAACCATATTCACGGAACAACTGCTTACCTTGATATTCATGCAAATTCATGGTGTTTTTATCCGTTTTTCCAAAAATTAAAGCCGCGGTGCGGCTTTGGGTCACTCGACCCGGTTAACATCGCCGGGGATTATAGACAAGCCCCGGCATTAAAGGTAGCCAAATCCTGATTTTGGCTTAAACGTCCAACAGCAAACGCGTTGGATCTTCCAGCATTTCTTTGACAGTGACCAGGAAACCCACTGACTCTTTGCCATCAATGATACGGTGGTCATATGACAATGCTAAGTACATCATCGGCAAAATCTCTACTTTGCCATTCACTGCCATCGGGCGCTCCTGGATTTTGTGCATACCCAAAATGGCGCTTTGCGGTGGGTTGATGATCGGCGTCGACAACAATGAACCAAATACACCACCATTGGTAATGGTGAAGTTTCCGCCTTGCAGATCGGACATAGCCAGCTTGCCATCACGTCCTTTCAACGCCAGATCTTTGATGCCTTTCTCAACACCTGCCATGCCCAACGTATCTGTGTCTCTCAATACCGGCGTAACCAGGCCACGCGGCGTTGATACAGCAATCGAGATGTCGAAGTAATTGTGATAACAAATGTCATCACCATCAATTGAGGCATTGACCTCTGGGAAACGCTTCAGCGCTTCGGTAACAGCCTTAACATAGAAGGACATGAAGCCAAGACGAATACCATGACGTTTTTCGAAGCTTTCCTGATATTGCTTACGCAAGTCCATGATAGGCTTCATGTTCACTTCGTTGAAAGTCGTCAACATTGCCGTGGAATTTTTCGCTTCCAACAGACGGTTGGCAATCGTCTTACGCAAACGCGTCATCGGCACACGCTTTTCGGTACGCTCTGACATGCCCGCTACCGGCGCAGATTCTTCGCTGCCTTTAGCCGGGGCTGGCGTTGAGCCGGATTTCAGGTGCTTCTCAACATCTTCTTTGGTTACCCGACCACCTTTACCTGTACCCTTGATACTAGACGCATCTATACCTTTCTCAGCTAACATGCGGCGTACAGAAGGAGACAGAGCATCATTCTCAGCTGCATTATCAGCGCTGTCGTCTGATGCTTTTTCGGCTGTTGGTGCAGCACTTGCGCCAGCACCTTTGGCAAACTTAGCAATGACTTGCTCAGCCGTTACTGTGTCACCTTCTTCAGCCAGAATCTCGGTTAAGCTACCATCATCTGGCGCAACCACTTCT
Organism: Alteromonadaceae bacterium; assembly: GCA_964228145.1. Lineage (GTDB taxonomy): Bacteria > Pseudomonadota > Gammaproteobacteria > Enterobacterales > Alteromonadaceae > Pseudobowmanella. The sequence goes on from CAXQZJ010000097.1 coordinate 41,211, forward strand.
AACACGACTTTATCGGTTTCTATATCGACCAAATTCTGATCGCGAGAGACCGGCTCGCCTGGCTTAACGTGCCAGGTGGCAATTGTTGCATCCGCTACCGACTCGGGTAGCACAGGTACATTAATGTCCACTGATTCACCTTGACTGGATGTTTGGGTTGGTTGTGAGTCTGATTTTTGCTCTGTAGCCGGCGCTTTTTCTGCAGCCTGACCGTCACCCTTTTCCAGAGTGGCGACAACTTGCTCTGCCAGCACAGTACTGCCTTCTTGTTCCAGAATATCGCCAATCACACCATCTTCCGGTGCAACCACTTCCAGAACCACTTTATCGGTTTCAATATCGACCAGGTTCTGATCGCGAGATACGCGATCGCCGGGTTTTACATGCCAGGTTGCAACAGTAGCGTCAGCAACTGACTCGGGTAAAACAGGAACTTTAATTTCGATTGTCATACTTCTGTGTATCCCTATTTAATCGTTAGTGCATCTTCAACTAACGCTTTTTGCTGCGCGTTATGCACTGAAATATAGCCCACTGCCGGGGACGCTGACGCGTCTCGACCTGCGTAAGTTAATTTTGCGCCATCCGGAATCGAATTCCAGAAATTGTGCTGCATGCAATACCAGGCACCCTGATTTTGGGGTTCTTCCTGACACCATACCCAGTCAGTAACATGTTGATAATCAGCTAAAACTTGCTGAATATCATCATGCGGGAAGGGATACAATTGCTCAATACGCACAATGGCGACATCGGTTTGTTCATTTTTGCGACGCTGATCAAGCAGGTCGTAATAAACCTTACCAGAACACATCACAACACGTTTCACTTGCTTCGGATCCAACTCATCAATTTCACCAATGACATTATGGAAACGTCCTTCAGCCAGTTCTTCAAGCGATGACACTGCCTGATTGTGACGTAACAACGATTTCGGAGACATCACAATCAACGGACGTCGCATCGGGCGCACCATTTGACGGCGAATCATGTTAAATACCTGAGCTGGCGTCGACGGAACACACACTTGCATATTGTGATCTGCGCACAACTGCAGGAAGCGTTCTAATCGGGCTGAACTGTGCTCCGGACCTTGACCCTCATACCCGTGAGGCAACAACATGGTCAGGCCGCACAAACGCCCCCATTTAACCTCACCTGAACTTAGGAACTGGTCAATCACCACTTGGGCACCGTTAGCAAAATCGCCAAACTGCGCTTCCCAAATCGTTAATGCGCCGGGCTCAGCAGTGGCATAACCGTACTCAAATGCCAAAACCGCTTCTTCTGACAATACCGAATCGTAAATTTCGATTGGCCCCTGCCCTTCACGAATATGTTGCAACGGCATAAAAGTGGATGCGTCTTTTTGATTGTGCAGGGCTGCGTGACGATGGAAGAATGTTCCACGCCCAGCGTCCTGGCCGGTAAAGCGAATACGCATCGACTGATCGACAATAAGCGCATAGGCCAGTGTCTCTGCACAGCCCCAATCTAATGGCTTTTCACCCGCGATCATCTTGCGTCGCTCGTCATAGACTTTGGCGACTCGGGACTGCAATTTAAAGTCATCAGGGGCGGTGCACATGGCAGTGCCCAACTTCTTCAAGTAATCAATTTCAATGTCGTGACTGTATGGGACGGTCCAATCATGATTCAAATAAGGTGACCAATCGACCGAATGTTCCGTCATTGGGCGCCATTCCTCAACCACGCATGCGCCATGGTCAAGGGCAGCCCGATAATCAGACACTAGCTTTTCCACATCGCGGCTTTCAATACTGCCTTCAGCCGTCAATTGGTCAGCATACAGTTGACGAGGAACCGGATGCTTTTTGATTTTTTGATACATCAACGGTTGCGTCGCGTTTGGCTCATCCGCTTCATTGTGGCCGTGACGACGGTAACAAACTAAATCGATCACTACGTCTTTTTTAAATTTGTTCCGATAATCAAGAGCCAACTGCGTTACAAATACCACGGCCTCCGGATCGTCAGAGTTTACGTGGAATATCGGCGCCTGAACCATCTTCGCAATGTCAGTACAATAAGGTGTTGAACGCGTATCATCCTGACGCGAAGTGGTAAAACCAACTTGGTTATTCACCACGATTCGCACCGTACCTCCGACACTGAAGCCACGAGTTTGGGACATATTAAAGGTTTCTTGAACCACGCCCTGACCAGCGATCGCTGAGTCGCCATGAATCGTAATGGGTAATACGGCCGATCCGTCTTTGCACTTACGACGGTCCAATCTGGCACGCACCGAGCCCATAACAACCGGGTTAACGATCTCCAAATGTGAAGGGTTAAAGGCCAATGCTAAATGCACATTACCACCCGGGGTGGCAAAGTCTGACGAGTAGCCAGCGTGATATTTAACATCACCAGCACCTAACGACTCATCATGCTTACCTGCAAATTCATCAAACAGCACACTTGGGTTCTTACCCAGTACGTTAACCAATACATTTAAACGGCCTCGATGGGCCATACCGATAACGCATTCTTTAGCACCATTCACACCCGCATGGGTAATCAGACTCTTCAGCATTGGGATTAGCGCGTCACCACCTTCCAACGAGAAGCGTTTTGCTCCCGGGAATTTGGCGCCGAGATATTTTTCCATGCCGTCTGCAGCAATGAGGCCTTTCAGAATATTAACTTTGGTTTCACGGTCAAAGCTTGGACGCGCCTCTACTGATTCAATCCGCTGTTGTAACCAACGCTTTTGCTCAGTGTCGGTAATGTGCATGTATTCAGCGCCAATTGAACCGCAATAGGTACGGTTTAGCGACTTATACAAATCACCAAGTGGCATGCTGTCTTTGCCGATAGCATAGGAGCCGACACTGAATACCGAATCAAAATCTTGTTCGCTTAATTCGTGATGCCCCAATTCCAGGTCTCTTACCCGCTCCTGCTTCCATAGTTCGAGTGGGTCAAGATTGGCGTTTTGATGACCGCGGAAGCGGTATGCATTGATTAACTGCAGAACTTTTACTTGTTTCGCATCTGCCGGACTGGCTTGTGATGCTGAGGGCATTCTGGCCCGTAAGCCAAGGGCTGCAAGTTTCTTGAAATGTTCTCGGATAGCGCTGTGATTACTTTCAACTTCAACCCCTTCCACTGAAGGCAGTTCGTCAAAGATTTCACGCCATGCCGCGTCTACATCCTGCGGATTTTGCAAATATAATTCGTATAGCTCTTCTACGTAAGCAGCGTTGCCACCAGCCATGTGGGAACTGTCCCACCACGCTTTCATCACGCTATCTTGCATTGTTGATCCTTAATCAAACAAACACATTCGTCCCTGCAACAGGAACCTGGAAATCAAAGATAGTAAGCAAAAATAGCCATCCTCTAATCGGATGGCTATTTAGCATTTTGTTGGTTCAGTTTAACAACTGATCCCGATTTTGGCTAAACAGCCCGTTGCAACAGCATAGACTTAATTTGGCCGATTGCCTTGGTGGGGTTTAACCCTTTTGGACAAACAGACACACAATTCATGATTCCGTGACAACGGAACACGCTGAATGCATCGTCTAAATCATTGAGTCGCTCATCAGTCGCAGTATCACGGCTGTCCGCCAAGAAGCGGTATGCATGCAGCAAACCCGCAGGACCGATAAACTTATCCGGATTCCACCAGAACGACGGACAAGATGTCGAACAGCATGCACACAGAATGCACTCGTACAGACCATCAAGTTTTTCACGTTCTTCAGGCGACTGCAAATGCTCACGCGCCGGTGGTTGCTTATCATCGTTAATCAGGAACGGTTTAACTTTTTCGTACTGATTATAGAACTGCGTCATGTCGATGACTAAGTCACGAATGACCGGCAAACCCGGTAACGGCCGAATCACGATTTTGCCCTTACCCAATGCCGATAATGGCGTGATACAAGCTAAACCATTTTTGCCATTCATGTTCATGCCATCAGAGCCACAAACACCTTCACGGCATGACCGACGGAAAGACAAGGTCGGGTCCTGTTCTTTCAACAGAATTAGTGCATCCAGCACCATCATGTCCCGGCCTTCTTCAACCTCGAGTTGGTAATCTTGCATCCGTGGCGCATTATCAACATCAGGGTTGTAGCGATATACAGAAATATCTAATTTCATCTTCTACCCCCTTAATAGGTACGCACTTTCGGCGGGAAGGCTTCACGCAACTTAGGCGTCATATTCACTTCACGCTTCTGCATGCTTTCATCTTGTGGACGATAGATGCTGTGGCATAACCAGTTTTCATCATCACGCTCAGGGAAATCGAAACGACTATGAGCACCGCGACTTTCTGTACGGAAGTTGGCTGCAACGGCCGTTGCATAAGCTGTTTCCATCAGATTATCCAGTTCGAGACATTCTATTCGCTGAGTATTGAAATCAGAACTCTTGTCGTCGAGTCGCGCATGTTGCAGTCGCTCACGAATTTCTTTGAGCTCTTTAAGACCTTGCGCCATCGCATCGCCTTCGCGGAATACCGAGAAGTTAAGCTGCATGCATTGCTGCATGTCTTTCTTAATTTGTTCTGGGCTTTCACCTTTACCCGCAGCGGAGTTTTCCCAACGATTATAACGAGCCATTGCCTCATCAATATCATCGCCAGATGCTTCACGCTGAGGTGCAATCTCATCCAACGCTTTACCAAGGTGTAGTCCTGTTGCACGACCAAATACAACCAGATCAAGTAATGAGTTACCACCCAGGCGGTTGGCGCCATGCACAGATACACAGGCGATTTCACCACACGCGAATAAACCGTTAACGACTTTTTCGTTACCACTTTCATCAATGGTCAAAGCCTGACCGTTCACATTGGTCGGGATACCACCCATCATGTAGTGACATGTCGGTATAACCGGAATCGGTTCCTTAACCGGATCTACGTGGGCAAAGGTACGAGACAGTTCACAGATTCCCGGCAAGCGAGACTCTAGAACATCTTTACCTAAGTGGTCTAGTTTCAGTTTGATATGCGTACCCCAAGGGCCCTCGCATCCACGACCTTCGCGGATCTCAGTCATCATTGAGCGCGCTACAACGTCACGTCCCGCCAAGTCTTTGGCATTCGGTGCATAACGCTCCATAAAGCGTTCGCCGTCTTTATTTAACAGGTAACCACCTTCTCCACGACAACCTTCGGTGACCAATGTTCCGGCACCGGCAATACCCGTTGGGTGGAACTGCCACATCTCCATATCCTGAACAGCGACACCTGCACGCAATGCCATACCAACACCGTCACCGGTATTGATGTGTGCATTGGTGGTTGAAGCGTAGATACGGCCTGCTCCACCGGTTGCTAAAACAACCGCTTTGGATTTGAAGTAAACCACTTCGCCGGTTTCGATATCGATGGCAGTACAGCCTACAACATCACCGTCCTGATTCTTCACCAAATCTAATGCAAACCATTCGCTGAACACTTTGGTGCGGTTCTTGACGTTTTGCTGATACAGCAAATGCAGCAAGGCGTGGCCTGTACGGTCAGCAGCGGCGGCGGTACGCGCCCCCTGCTCACCACCGAAGTTTTTCGACTGGCCGCCAAAAGGACGCTGGTAAATTTTGCCATTTTCAAAACGTGAGAACGGCAGGCCCATGTTCTCCATCTCGATGATGGCTTCAGGCCCGGTTTTACACATGTATTCAATGGCATCCTGATCACCGATGTAATCAGAGCCTTTGACCGTATCATACATGTGCCATTCCCAGTTATCGTCGTGGGCGTTACCCAGCGCAACGGTTATGCCACCCTGCGCAGATACAGTATGAGAACGGGTCGGAAACACTTTAGATAAAAGTGCACAGGATTTACCTGATTGAGAAATCTGTAGTGCAGCTCGCATACCGGCTCCGCCGGCACCTATAACGACTGCATCATATTCATGAACGGGAATACTCACTTAACACCCCACAAGACAAATAAACCTACCGCCACGTAGACAAACGCCAGCAGATTTAATAAAAATTGGATAGTGACACGAACAGCATGCGGCTTGACGTAGTCAGTCAGCACCTGCCACAAACCGATACGCACATGGATCATGATGGAGATCAGT
>CAXQZJ010000098.1:0-9808 GCA_964228145.1 Alteromonadaceae bacterium
ATTGATCTATGGCGTGAACATTACAATCATGTTCGGCCACATAGTTCACTGAATTATTTGCCACCTGTTGAGTATGCAAAACGGGCAGCATAATATGAAAAATCTCATCGAGAGATTGGTATTAATCTCGGGGAAAGGTCACTTTGTCGATAACTAAACAATTTCGCTCTCCACTGTCCATCACGAATACAGTTGTTCCGTAACCACCGTTCATTGCGCACTCCATTCTTTACATTTTATCAAGGTATACAACAAGCGCGATAATGTTAACTAATTCTTTACATAAAAATTCGAATATAAGAAACAAAAAAGCCCTTATAATTAAGGGCTTAATACCATTTTTTTACAAAAATATCTCAGGTAAATTTTAGAACGGAATATCGTCGTCGAAGTCAAAATCAGGTTCTGCCATTGGCGGTGTATTTTGCTGCTGAGGTTGCTGGTTTTGCTGACCATATCCGCCTTGATTCTGGCTCTGATTTTGTGGCGGGCGCTGCTGATACTGTTGCTGTGGAGCAGATTGACGTTGCTGACCACCGCCCTGGTAGCCACCTTCAGATTGACCACCGCCGCTACGACCACCGAGCATTTGCATAGTACCGTTGAAGGGATCCAGCACAATTTCAGTGGTGTATTTGTCTTGGCCTTGCTGATCCTGCCACTTACGGGTTTGCAGCTTACCTTCCACGTAAATCTGACTGCCCTTTTTCAAATACTCGCCTGCGATCTCAGCTAACTTGCCGAACATAACCACGCGGTGCCATTCGGTTTTTTCCTGCATCTGGCCTTGCTGATCTTTCCAGCTCTCTGAGGTCGCCAATGTTAAGTTAGCCACGGCTTTTCCGTTGGGAGTAAAACGTACATCGGGATCCTGCCCTAAATTACCCACCAAAATAACTTTATTAATTCCTCGGCTTGCCATCATGACTCCTGATTATTGTTGTTGGCCCGCTATCTGGCGCGCCTTTTGTAAATTAAACTGATCGTCTTCAACCTTAAGATAGACAGCATCTTCTTCTATGATCACGGTCACGTCGGCAACCCCGGGTAGCGCCGCGAATCGCTGTGCCAATCCCTGAACATCCTGATGCTGTTGATTGAGACTAAGTGTATACCTTTTTAGGCGTTTTGATCCATTCAAACCGCTCAGCAGCCACAACCAGCCAAGACACATCAGAATAGCCAGTAAGTAAACCGACTCGGCACCAAACTGCTCGCCGAACCAACCCGATAAAACACCGCCTAAAAATGCGCCAAAAAACTGGAAACTGGCGAACAATCCCATTGCTGAACCTTTTTTGCCTGCGGGCGCAATCGTGGATACCAGCGCGGGCAAGTTAGCCTCAATGTAATTAAAGCCAACAAAGAACACCAGCAGAGACACCATTACCCAAGGTAGTGTCCCTGGCAAAAACCAAAATCCGCCGAAGGCCAACATCAATAGCACGACATTCAACATCAATGGATAACGTAATACCCAGCCTTTCGACAACCGCATGACTAACGCAAGCCCGGCAACCGACAAGATGAGCACCGGCAGATAAATTTCCCAGTGCTCCGCAAGCGGCATGCCGGCTGCAACAATCAATGAAGGAATTTGAGTAAAGATTAGCGTGATAAGCATGTGCAGAACCAGCACACTCAGGTTGAGCCTCATTAGTGAACGCTCACCAACCAAACGTTTGATGTCCGTCGTGAGCGGTAAGGTGTCACCTTGAGGCGCGACATTCACTGTGGTGGGTATCGCGAAATAAATGAGTGCCATGGCAGCCAATGCGCACACAGCGGTAACCATAAATAAGCCGTTAAGACCAAACTTAGCAGATAGCACAGGGCCAAGAATGACCGCCAGATAAAAACTAAATCCAATCGAAACGCCGATGATGGCCATCATCTTGGTACGCTGATTTTCCCTGCTGACATCACCGGCCAGTGCCATAATTGCACCAGCGATTGCCCCCGCGCCCTGCATGACCCGACCTAACACCAGTTGCCACATGGTGTCTGCCATTCCAGCCACCAAGGAGCCTGCAGCAAACATCAACAAACCGATCAAAATCACAGGTTTTCGGCCTATCCGGTCCGACAGTACCCCCATAGGAATTTGCAACACCGCCTGGGTAAGGCCATAGCCACCGATCGCTAAACCGACCATTAACGTAGAATAGCCATCATAGTCCTGTGCCAATATCGCCAGCACAGGCATTACCATAAACAATCCCAGCATGCGCAATACGTATACGCTCGCTAACGATACTGCTGTTCTGATTTCTAACTTATTCAAGGCAGGCTTTAGTTCGGTTGAGTTGCTAAAAAAGGAGCGCAGTGTAGCACAGCCAGCGCAGGCGATGAACCAAGCAAATTAATCGTAATGTGCGATTGTTCAACATAGCCACAGTTCACTGTGATGTGGCATACTGAGGGTTTTACTGGGGCAGACGAAAAGCAGGTCAAATGGACAAAATAGAAGTTCGCGGGGCACGTACCCATAATCTGAAAAATATCAGCGTCGAGTTACCACGGGACAAGCTGATCGTGATCACCGGCTTGTCGGGATCAGGTAAGTCATCCCTGGCTTTTGATACCCTGTACGCAGAAGGTCAGCGCCGCTACGTTGAATCACTCTCTGCCTATGCCCGCCAATTTTTATCCATGATGGAAAAGCCGGACGTCGATCACATCGAAGGCCTATCACCTGCGATTTCCATCGAACAGAAGTCAACGTCCCACAATCCACGTTCGACGGTCGGGACCATCACTGAAATATATGACTATTTACGCTTACTGTTCGCCCGGGTCGGTGAACCGCGTTGTCCTGATCATCAAGTGCCCTTAGATGCTCAGACAGTCAGTCAAATGGTCGACCGGGTGCTGGCAATGCCTGCTGAGACCAAACTGATGCTATTAGCACCTGTGGTTCAGGATCGTAAAGGCGAGCACATTAAAACCTTGGAATCCTTAGCCGCTCAGGGCTATATTCGCGCCCGTATCGACGGCGATATTTGTGACCTGTCTGATCCTCCCGAATTAGATCTGCACAAAAAGCACACCATTGAGGTGGTGGTCGACCGTTTTAAGGTGCGCGATGACCTGCAATTACGCTTGGCCGAATCCTTTGAAACGGCATTAGCATTATCGGGGGGCACCGCCAAAGTCGCGTGGATGGATGAACCCGACCAAGATGAATTGGTGTTCTCGGCGAATTTTGCTTGTCCCCATTGTGGCTACAGTATGGCTGAACTTGAGCCGCGCTTGTTTTCATTTAACAATCCGGCCGGTGCGTGTCCGACCTGTGACGGCCTGGGAACCCGACAGTTTTTCGATCCTGTGCGTGTCGTCAGTAATGAAGAACTGAGCTTGTCCGGTGGTGCTATTCGCGGCTGGGATAAACGCAGCTTCTATTATTTTCAAATGCTACAGGCGGTCGCTGACCAATACGGCTTTGATCTCACCACACCATTTCATCAACTGGAAAAACAACATCAGGATGTCGTGCTGTTCGGCACAGGCAATGTTGACGTAAAGTTTCGGTATATAAACGATCGTGGTGATGTGATTGCCCGCTCACATCCGTTTGAAGGTATCATCCCCAACATGCAGCGCCGCTACAAAGAAACGGAGTCCAATGCAGTACGGGAAGAGTTAGCCAAATACCTGAGTAATCAACCCTGTACTTCGTGTGGTGGCAGCCGATTGCGCACTGAAGCGCGTAATGTGTTTATTGGACAAACCAATTTACCGGTTGTTTCAGAGATGTCGATTGGTGACAGTCTGGCATTTTTTGACAGTCTCGAACTGGCCGGTAAGCGCGCCCAGATAGCCGAGAAGATTCTCAAAGAAATCAATGACCGCCTTAGCTTTTTAGTTAATGTTGGTCTTAATTACCTGACCTTGTCGCGCAGTGCCGACACCTTGTCCGGTGGCGAAGCGCAGCGTATCCGTCTCGCCAGCCAAATTGGTGCCGGATTGGTCGGGGTCATGTACGTACTCGACGAACCATCCATCGGATTACACCAGCGGGACAATGAACGCTTGTTAGGAACGCTGACGCATCTGCGCGATCTTGGCAATACCGTGTTGGTAGTAGAGCACGATGAAGACGCCATTCGCGCTGCCGACTACATTCTGGATATCGGACCCGGAGCTGGAGTGCATGGCGGTGAAATCGTTGCACAAGGCTCTTTGCAGGATATCTGCGACAACCCCAACTCCCTGACAGGTAAGTTTATCAGCGGCGCAGAGAAAATCGCTGTGCCTGCGCAACGTACGCCAATTCAGGATGACAAATGGATTCGCTTGTATGGCGCTTCAGGTAATAACCTGAAGAACGTTGATTTACATATCCCCTTCGGCTTGATGACCTGTATAACCGGGGTATCCGGATCAGGTAAATCTACTTTGATTAATGACACCTTGTACCGTATCGCTCACCGCGATCTGAACAATGCCACCACCGGTGAGCCAGCCCCCTATACCCGCATCGAAGGGCTGGACATGCTGGATAAAGTTGTCGATATTGATCAGAGCCCAATCGGTCGTACACCTCGTTCAAACCCTGCGACCTATGCCGGATTGTTCACACCAATTCGCGAACTGTTTTCCGGCACCCAAGAGGCTCGCTCCCGGGGTTATAAACCCGGACGCTTTAGTTTCAATGTCAAAGGCGGTCGCTGCGAGGCCTGTCAGGGCGATGGCGTGATTAAAGTAGAGATGCATTTTCTGCCAGACATTTACGTACCCTGCGATGTGTGTAAGGGCAAACGCTATAACCGCGAAACACTGGAAATTACCTATAAAGGTAAAAACATCCATCAGGTTTTAGAAATGACGGTCGAAGATGCCCGTCAGTTCTTTGATGCGATTCCCGCCCTTGCCCGTAAATTGCAAACCCTGATGGACGTGGGTTTGTCCTATATCCGGCTCGGTCAGTCCGCCACTACCCTTTCAGGTGGCGAGGCGCAACGGGTCAAGCTGGCCAGAGAGTTATCTAAACGGGATACCGGCCAAACCCTCTATATCCTTGACGAGCCAACGACCGGCTTGCATTTCCAGGATATTCGCCAGTTGCTCCAAGTCCTGCACCGTCTGCGCGACCATGGCAACACTGTGGTGATCATTGAGCACAATCTGGATGTCATTAAAACCGCTGACTGGTTGGTTGACCTCGGGCCGGAAGGAGGTTCAGGTGGTGGCCAGATTATCGCGGAGGGGACGCCAGAAGATCTTGCCGAACAAACCGTATCGCATACTGCGCGGTTCCTTAAACCATTGCTAAAACAATAACAGGAAGACGGGTTGCGGCCCGTCACATTGAATTTATGCTATCCGAAACTTTTAAAGTAAGATTTTGCGAGACTGATGCGTTGCAACACGTGAGTAACACCGCATTGCCACAATGGTTTGAAGCCGCCCGCGAACCCATTTTCAGAATTTTTCAGCCCGACATGGCGATTGAAAACTGGCCACTGATAATGGCAAGCATGAAAATTGATTTTAAGGCCCAGATGTATTTTGGGCATCCTGTAGAAATTAAAACCGGTATCAGCCGCATCGGCAACAGTTCATTCGATGTCCTTCAGCAGGTTTGGCAACATGAAAAATGCTGTGCGCAGGGCGTCACCAGTCTGGTCCATTTTGATTTTAATCAACAAAGATCCGTTGCAATTTCGGCTGTTCAGCGACGTGAGCTGGAAGCATTGCTGGTCGACTAGGGTTACCATCAGCGGGCACGGTATAGGCCAACCCAAAAAGTGTCCGTTTTTTTTACATATCTATATCCACACCCGGCACGGATAAATTTAAGATATTGATTTAAATGCAAATTTTAACATTGGCATTGTTATTGCTTAATGGCATTTAATACACCGTTTGTAGTTGACGTTTAAGGAAGTATACGATGTCCCGCTTAATCACACTCATTGCTCTTAGTTTTTCTCTGATCACTGTGCCTGCTAAAGCTGCATTAATTTTCAGCGACTTGGTGCTTACCGATAACTCACTGACATTCACCGTAGACGGTGACATGAGTGGTTATGACCTGACGAATACGTACAACGGCGTAACCGATATCAGCATCATCTACAGTGGCGATGTTTGGAATAGCAGTGTCAGCGGAGTCTCATCAAACAACTGGACTAACACTATATTTGACGGTGTTGCCTTTGTCGCTGGCGGCACCGGCTTGTGGGACAGCAACACGCTGTATTCGTGGATTGAGTTAGACAGCCGTGTCAGCAACGACATGACCGCCAGCAACAATCGGGTCACACTGTCATTCACAAATAGCTATTTCAATACGGCTGCCACTAGCGGCCAAATCGACTTCATTGCCGGGTGGGGAAATTCTAACAGCAACTTGCGCAGTGAATTGCTAGGCTCTTTTGTCATCGGTCAGGTTCAACAACCGCCGCAGGTGCCTGAGCCGTCAGGTCTCGCATTGTTCGCAACTGCCCTGCTGGCGTTACGTTTACTGACACGCAAAGCAGCGTAAAAGAACACCCGTAGAGAAAGCCAGCCTTGCGCTGGCTTTTTTTATGTCTGCGATACATCCTAAAGGGCTCGCCGTGCGTTACACCTACTTTTCGATCCGTGTTAGGGTAATCAAAAAATAAAGGAGAACAGCATGAAACACCTTGTTATAGGATGTCTGCTTGCAGGCACATCATCTTTCGGTGGCGCTACGACCCTCTTCCAGCCTACCGACAACGATGTGCATCAAATTGTTAGCGAAGTGTCCGCCAAGCGTATAGAGGCAGATATTAGAACGCTGGTTAGTTTCGGTACCCGTCACACCTTGTCGGACACACAATCCGATTCTCGTGGCATCGGTGCTGCACGACGCTGGATTAAAGCAGAGTTCGAGCGGATTTCCGCAAATTGCGGTGGCTGCCTGGAAGTTGTCGTGGTGAGCGACACCATAAGCGGAGAAAAACGTATACCCGACGCTACTGAAGTCGTCAGCGTTATCGCTATCCAAAAAGGAATAAAAGACCCTGACCGCTACGTCATCATGTCCGGCGATATCGACTCTCGGGTCTCTGATGTGATGGACGCCAGCAGTGATTCTCCCGGTGCAAATGACAACGCATCAGGCGTTGCAGGTACGCTGGAAGCGGCGCGTGTCCTGTCCCGATATCAATTTAACGGCAGTATTATCTACGCGGCCTTGGCCGGCGAAGAGCAAGGATTATTCGGTGGCAAAATTCTTGCTCAGCATGCCATAGATAATGGCTGGCGCGTCAAAGCCGTGCTGAACAACGATATGATTGGTAACATTGCGGGAATCAATGGCGTGATCAATAACACCACTGCCCGCATTTTCTCCGAAGGTACCCGCAAGGTAGAAACTGAAGAGGAAGCCAGAATTCGTCGCTTCACCGGTGGCGAGGTGGACTCACCAAGCAGAAATTTGGCCCGTTATATCGATAAAATGGCAGATCGTTTTATTCCCAATCTGGATACCATGATGATTTATCGCCTCGATCGATTTGGTCGTGGTGGGCATCACCGTCCCTTTAATGATGTAGGTTTTCCTGCAGTACGTATTATGGAAACCAATGAACATTACGATCGCCAACATCAGGACATCAGACAAGAAAACGGCACAGAATACGGCGACACCATTGAAGGCGTCGATTTTGATTATGCTGCCAAGCTTACTGCCTTGAATGCAGTAACACTGGCCAACCTTTCCTGGGCACCAGCTCCGCCTACCGGTGTTTCGATAAAGGGCGCTGTGCAACCTAGCACCACCCTAAGCTGGCAGCCAGCGGCACAACAAGAAGCCGGATTGATTAAAGGGTACAAAATTTACTGGCGTTACACAGATCAACCGCAGTGGCAATTTAGCCGATACGTTGACAAAGTGACCAGCTATACATTGGAGAATGTCGTCATCGATAATTACTTTTTCGGTGTTGCAGCGGTGAGCCACGCTGGATTTGAAAGCCCAGTGGTATTCCCCGGTGCGGCCGGATCGTTTGGGGAATAATGTGACATTCTGGATCACGGCCCGTGCTGTAATCCAGGTAGCGAAAAGCGGCAAAGACTAAACAAAAAAGCGATGCATTTGCATCGCTTTTTTGTCGATATCGGTCTTATTTATACTTTAAATTGTCGCGCGATGGATTCCAGGTTTTGGGCTAAATCGGCTAACTCTCCACTGACAGAAGCCAGTTTACTGGAGTTTGCTGAGGTTTGGTCTGTTCGGGTATGAATTTCATCGACATGCCCGACAATCGTCATCGCAACTTGCTGCTGTTCATCAGTTGAACGGGCAATTTGCTCATTCATGGCACTGATCCGGCTAATGGTGTCGGTAATCACGGTAAGACTGTCACCCGCCTTATGAGCAGTTTCAACACTCTGTTCTGCTTGTTCAGTGCCGCGATTCATCACGCCAACGGCCGAGCGGGCCGCACTTTGCAATTGCTCAATGGTAGATTGAATCTCTTCGGTCGATTGCTGGGTACGCGAGGCCAATGTTCGCACCTCGTCGGCAACAACTGCAAATCCCCGGCCTTGCTCACCGGCGCGTGCTGCCTCAATAGCGGCATTAAGGGCCAACAGGTTGGTTTGTTCTGCGATACCTTTAATCACATCCAATACCACGCCTACCTGATTCGAATCGTCTTCCAGTTTACGGATCACATCGGCAGTCTCGCGAACGTTTTCAGCCAGAGTTTGAATACTGTTTACGGTAGTATCTACTACTCGCTGACCCTCGTTGGCGGCCGTCGCTGCGTCACCGGCTGCAGTGGCCGCTTCGGCAGCGGCTTCTGCAACATGGGTAACCGAGTTATTCATATTATCCACTGCACTCTTGGCGCTGTTAGCCGAGCTCTGTTGCACGTCGATAGTCTGGTTGGTCTGATCGGTTAACTGATTCAGATTTTGGGCCAATTGTGACAACGGCAAGGTGGTATTCACAATGTCTTTCACCACACCCTGCAGTTTTTCCATAAAGCTGTTGAAATAACGCACCAAGTCACCAATTTCATCTTTGGCTTTGGTTTGAATGCGCACCGTCAAATCGCCATCTTCCTCAGCAATATCACGCAACGAGTTAACTACCTGTACAATCGAGCCGCGAATCTGACTGACAATTAACCACGCTGTCGCAAACAATACTATGGTGGTCAGCACAACCATACCGATACCGAGATAAAACAAAAACGCCTGACTGTCGGCGTAGTTTTCAAAGGCTTGTTCAAATTCTTGTTGTTGAGCATCAGTAAAACGACGCAGGTCAGCAACCGTTGTTTCGAAACTGGAATTCATCTGCTCTGAGAGTTCGCCCAATTTTGAAAAGTCGGCGGTATTGTTGACCATAGACTCAGAAACACCATAAGCGACGTCAAAGTATTCATTAAACCGGCGCAGAATATTATTGGCGTCAGATGCCATGTTTGGGTCGAGTGATTTTAATTTGTTCAATGATGCGCGGGTTTCTTCTGCCAACGTTTGTGCCTGATTAAGCGAATCCTCATCACCGGTGGTGACCGCACTAGCCAGGGTATCGCGAACTTTGCTCATATTCACCAATGCCGCTTCACTGGTCTGCAACGCCGGAAACTGGACACTTTGCGCGTTATTTAAGCGGTCCGTGTTAGCTTGGGCCAACACGGTGTTAATGACTAAAAATAATAGAAAACTCGCCGCACCAATGATGGGGATCAAAAAGATCTTTTGTGCAATGGATAGTCTCAGTAATAAATTCATAGCTGAACAGTTCTCACATCTATATAGGCAATATTGGTTATATCGACCCGTGCTTGGCGAGCCTAAAGTGAATTTTGTCTAAAGGTAT
>CAXQZJ010000099.1:0-8629 GCA_964228145.1 Alteromonadaceae bacterium
ACTGGTGTGCAACTTACTTTGTCTTCCGCTGAACAGCAACGTTTGATTTGGTCAATTGGTGCCTCTATTGATGAAGCTAAACGGGAGCGTTATACCGATTTTACCAGTGAAAGTGCGAATGCGCGTGTCTCTATTCCAGTGATGGATAACTGGTACTTCCGAGTTCAGGCAGATTATGAAGACTATGATTTGGATGAGGGCACCTTAAACTTTGGCGGAACTCAGGTGCTAAATCAGACATCTTATGGTGCTGGTGTTGAATGGCGTCGATCAAACCAAAAATATATAGCTGTAACCTACAACTATGCTGATAGAGAGGCGGTAGAAGAGGAAGAGAAATATTGGGCCTTTGATTTGGCTTGGACTTTATCTGATCGTACTTCTATTCAAGCTAATTATGGCAAGCGATTTTATGGGGTTGCCAAAGGCTTAACGATACAACACCAAAATCGCTCTGTAACAACCAGCATCACTCATAGTGAAGATGTTTCGACATTGAGTCGATTGCAGGTCGAACAAGACTTTGGGGTTTATGCTTGCCCACAAGGTGCTGATGGCTTGGTCGACTGTGTTCGAACTGAAGCTGGATATGACCCGCTGCCAGGTGAGTTTTTAGTCAACACTGTCACTGCCATACCTGAGTTAAATGAGGAAGTACGTTTTACTAAGTTGACAGCAGCGAACATAGCTTGGCAAGTTGGTCCGAAATTAACGCTTGGGGCTGGCGTAAGCCATTCCGAAACTGATTACCTTGAGACCGAACGCTTCGGTGAATCAGATAGCGTTAACGTTTTTGCGGATTACGCGCTAAGCAGAAAGCACACTTTGAACGCGAGTCTGAGCAAAATTGACGCAGAAGGCAATGGGTTTACGATTGCCGGTGATAGCCTAAGTGCAGCTTTTTCGTTGAGTAGTGAGTTGGGACGGAATTTATCTACCGGTGTTGCATATAGATATACAGATCGTGACAGCGACAGTGATTTTTATTCGATGAAAGAAAATCGAATCAGCTTTACCGCCACCTATACATTCTAAAGTATTGAGAAAACCGGCATGTATGCCGGTTTTTTGTAGCCTAACTATCCGCATAAAATTGAATCGGCAATGGTTTTTAAAATTTCGTGTGTACCACGCAACGATATCTTGAAGTATTGACCACCAGAATGATTAAGTCCTAATCTGTAAGTGCTTTTTATCGTGGCGGGGTAAGTGTCATCGAGCCTTTACCAATAGGACCTGCGTCCTTCGATTGGGCGTTGAAAAAATGAAAGCATGTTTTCGACATAACGGTTGTTCGAATTAGATTGCTTGCAAAAGAGATGCAACAAGGTGCCCTCATAGAACAGAGGGTTTACCTTAAGTTTAGTGCAGTCGATGACTAGTAGTTAAACCAGCTGATAATACCGATGGCAATGACAATAAGAAGCCATTGTTCTTTGAGGTATTTACCCTGGTAGTAACCTTGTCGCCTGCGTTTTGTCACACTCTGCGGTGCGTTTTGGTTTTGTACTGACATTTTGCCATTCCCGAGTCGTTACCCGCTGCTTTTAGTTTATTTATGTGCAGTCGGGACCGGTAATTTTTTGACCGATAAATGTACAATACTTAATTCTATTTTAAATTCAACAACTTAATCAGACTTTAGACGGATGTAAGTCTTATATTTTTTGCGCAATAGGTTATCGATGTATTTCGTCAGTTTTAATTTGTGTTGCAGCGCATTGTCGAGGGTCTCAACCAGCTCATTCAACATGGCCTTGTAGTGCTCTACGTCTTTTAACTCTCGTACATCAGTCACACCGGCTTCTTTGATGGGATCGTCTTTTTGTACGAACATTTCGTCAGAAACTTCTTTGGCGACTTCGGCAATAGCGGCCTCATCAAGCTTCTCAAGCTCTTCAAGAAAACCATACAACAAGGCTCTGTCGACAAAGGTATTTATTCGACGAGGGATGCCGCCAGTAAATTTATAAATTTCGGCATAGGCTTTGTCCGTGAATAGAGGTGTGCCATTCCAACCCGCGTGATACATACGGTATTCGATATAATTTTTACACTCTTCTTCACTCAATGCAGAAAGGTGGCATGAGGCCACGATACGCTGACGGAATTGTTCCATATTTGGTGCGCGCAGGATGTCCTGTAATTCGTCCTGACCGAGCAAAAAGCTTTGCAGTAAGGGTTTACCTTTGGCCTGAAAGTTAGACAGCATACGCAGTTCTTCGATGGTCTCAAGCGGTAGGTTTTGCGCTTCATCAACCAGCAGCAGGGCGCGCTTTCCGTTTTGATGCAGACCAGACAGAAAGTTTTCCAGTTCGTTGAGGGTTTCTGTTTTACTTTTGCCGGCGATCTCGAGTTTGAATTTCTGCGCCACCATGCGCACCAGTTCATCGGGTGACAATTTGGGGGTAACAATCTGGGCAGCAACAATATCGTGATCATCAATATCATTTAATAAAGAGTTAGCAATGGTTGTTTTACCGGTACCTATGCCCCCGGTAATGACGATAAACCCTTCCGCCTGAGCGAGTCCGTACTCAAGATACGAAAGGGCGCGTTTGTGCAACTTACTTGCGAAAAAGAACGCCGGATCAGGCGTTAGCTGGAAAGGTTTACTGTTTAAACCGTAATATTGCTCGTACATGGTGACACGCATTCCTTTAATTGAACGGCTAGCTTACGCGATCCGTCCGCAAAAAGGCAATGATCAGCTGCTCAGGCGTGATGAATTTTTGTTCAGCTCCATGCAAAGCTTTTGCAGTGCGTTACCGTAAATGAATGGATTCTTGTCACCATCTATGCAATAGAGTTGATGGAAGCGCAGTGCCTGACCCGAGGTTTCTGTGATCTGGTCGACGTACCTTTGCTGATGATCACTCATGGCCGCGCGTTCGTGCTCTACCGCATTTCGAATCGACGTTAGTGCGTCCTGCTTAGGGTACTCTGATGCTTTTAGTGCCCAAGCTGACAAAGTTTGATGTACCCCACTAAACATATGCCGAACAAAGGGTGAACTGAATATCGCATACAGCACCGCAATTTCTAGCAGAATAATGAACCACTTCTTCATAACACAACCTTCACCAATGGGATGAATAGGATAAAGGTTTGACTCGAATTGTACATAAATTGCACGTATGTAAAGTTATACCTAAGTGCCATGAATGGGTAAATTCGGGGGGAGGAACGGGAAGCCCTGGGTTTTCTTACAATACCTGGATATTTTATCTAGTGCTGTGTGTGTCACTTTAACTACAGATTACGTCTAATCGCACACATGAGATTAACAACATGGCAGTGTGACTTTTCAGGTTAACTTATCGGAACTTTGATTCAGCGCAGGTTATCTCTGCGCCACGGGTGTAAACTGGTATACTGACGGCAATTTAGCAATGAGACTGAATCAGAATGAGCGAACGAATTCCGGTTAAAAATATTCCTGCTGTAAAAATCCATAAACCGGATAGCAGTCAGCACAACAATGAATATTCGCCGCGTAGTCCCATCTACATGCGAGCAGTTAAAGGACCACTGGAGATATTTCGCAACTTCTTCGGTCTTTTTTTCGTTGCCCTGTTCGCTGCGTTACCTTGGATAACCTATAACGGCCAACAAGCCATTTTGTTTGATATCTACGAACAGCGATTCGATTTATTCTCGCTTACCCTTTGGCCGCAGGATTTAACTATTTTTGCGCTTATTTTGATTGTGGCGGCTTATGGGCTGTTCTTTGTGACTACATTTGCCGGGCGTGTCTGGTGTGGTTTTATGTGCCCACAAACCGCATGGACCTTTATTTTTATGTGGTTTGAAGAAAAAATTGAAGGTAGCCGTAATAAGCGCATAAAGCTGGATCAGCGGAAGTTGGACTTTGACAAATTCTGGCGCAAATCATTAAAGCATTTTGCTTGGCTAGCGGTCGCATTGTTAACGGCGCTGACCTTTGTTGGTTACTTCACACCGATTAGAGCATTGTTTGCCGAGTTTTTTGTGTTAGAAGCCAGCGCCATGGCCATCGGCTTCGTCATCTTTTTTACTTTTTGTACCTATGGCAATGCGGGTTGGATGCGGGAAATTATGTGTACGCACATTTGTCCTTATGCTCGTTTTCAATCTGTGATGTTCGACAAGGATACGCTGATTGTCGCTTATGACACCAAGCGCGGCGAAAAACGCGGCCCTCGTCGCCGTAAAATGACCGAACAAGAGCGCCAGGAGAAATCGCTGGGTGACTGTGTGGATTGTAATTTGTGTGTACAGGTTTGCCCGACCGGCATAGATATTCGTAATGGCCTTCAGTACGAATGCATCAGTTGTGGTAAATGCGTTGATGCCTGCAACGACACCATGGACAAGATGGGATATCAGCGCGATTTGATTTCGTTTACCTCTGAACACAAATTGGAAGGTAAGAAGACCAAGTTCTTGCGCCCTAAATTGATTGGTTATGCAGCCGTGATGGTCGTGATGTTAATTGTTATGTTTGCGCAAATGCTGACCAGACAATCGCTTGACGTGGATATTTTACGCGACAGAAATACCCTTTATCGCGAAACTTATGACGGGCTCATCGAGAACACTTACACCTTAAAAATTATGAACCGAACGCAATTGCCGCAAACCTATCGCGTTGAGGTATCGGGGCTTGAAGGCCTGACATTAACGGGCACTGATAGGGTATCCATTGAAGGGGGTGAGTTGTTGTCCCTGCCAATCAGTGTGTCCGTGGAGGCCTGGGATCTGAAAGCGGTGAATGACATCCGGATTAGTATCATAGATACTGATGAGCCTGATGTTCGCATCGACAAAGAGACAAAGTTCTTATACCGCTAATGAATGATGATTTTAGTTTTTCCGGATTAGGCCCGGATTTGATTTTAGATGCCATTGAATCAACCGGCATCCGTGTAGAGTCCGGACTGCTGGCACTCAACAGCTACGAAAATCGCGTCTATCAGTTTGTCGCCGAAGACCGTGCTCGCTACGTGGTAAAGTTTTATCGGCCAGCGCGATGGAGCAATGCACAAATTCTAGAAGAGCATGAATTTGCCGCGCAACTGGCCGAGGCAGAAATCCCAATGGTGGCACCATTGATATTGATGGGTAAAACCTTGCATGAGTATCAGGGCTATCGCTTTGTGCTGTTTCCATCTGTGGGTGGTCGCCAATTCGAAAACGATAATTTGGAACAGCTTGAGTGGATGGGCCGTTTCATTGGCCGGATTCACAAGGTGGCAGCAAGCCAGCCTTTTAAGCATAGGCCGGCTATTGACACGGATTCCTACCTTCATCAGCCGTTGGCTTTGCTACGCCGCGGCAATCTGGTCCCCGCGCATCTCACCTCAGCATTTTTTACTATTGCCGATATGGTCGCAGAAAAAGCTGCGGCGGATTACCAGGTTGGCGAACTGATTCGATTGCATGGGGATTGCCACCCCGGTAATATTCTGTGGCGAGACGGTCCGAGTTTTGTTGATTTAGACGACAGTCGTAGCGGACCCGCTATTCAGGATCTGTGGATGATGCTGTCCGGAGACAGACAAGATCGTTTGCTGCAATTGGATGTACTACTTGAGGCCTATGAGGAATTTTGTGTATTTGACACAAAGCAGTTAGCCTTGATTGAACCGCTGCGAGCCATGCGTATGATTCATCATATGGGCTGGTTGGCTACCCGCTGGGATGATCCTGCCTTTCCTCGTGCCTTCCCCTGGTTCGGCTCAGATAAATATTGGGAACAGCAAATATTATCGTTGAAAGAACAAATGTCGGCGTTACAAGAGCCGGTGTTAAGCTTAAAACCGCAATAAAATCAGCAGTTAAGACTTGTTCAATTATACCCTGGAGTTATACTGGGGCTTAGTTCAGGTGCTTTTTGTTATAGAAAAGTTAAACGGGAAGTTTGTGAAAAGCAAACGCTGCCCCCGCAACGGTAAATCAACTTAGCCAGTTCATAAACCACTGTGCATTGCATGGGAAGGAGGACTGGTCAGCAATGTTGATAAGCCCGGATACCGGCCTGAATCAGGCCCGGCATTGCCGGTAATATCCAGCGCTCGGCGGGAGCGCATGCGGAAAAGTTAACATGTATCAAAAATCTCTTTTAAGTCTGGCCGTGCTGGCCAGCGCTAGCGCGTTTGCGCAATCTTCCTCGATTGAAACCATCAGCGTCACTGGCGCAAGAACGCCAACACCGGCCAACCAAATTGCTACCCAGATAACGGTTATTAATGAACAGCAAATTCGCCAATCCGGGTTGGTGTTCGTGGCTGATTTATTGCGGATGCAACCCGGTTTTGCTGTGTCCAGCTCTGGCGGGCCTGGTGCCTTGACTGAGGTCAGGGTACGGGGCGCGGAAACCAATCACCTGCTGGTATTGATTGATGGTGTGGCCGTTAATGATATTGGTCAGGGCGGGTTAGTCGACTTTGGTCTGTTAACCCTTGATGATGTGGTGTCGATTGAAATTCTAAAAGGCCCGCAAAGTGCGTTGTGGGGTAGCGGTGCGGTGGCGGGAGTCATTAGTATTCAAACCCGCGGTGGGCAAAATCAACGTCTGAGTCTCGAAGCCGGTAGCAACAATACGCAGCGGGCAGGGCTTAACTTGTCCCATGCCAGCGAGCAACTTCAGTGGGGCCTGAATGCCAGCTGGTATGACACAGACGGAGACAACATTTCAGCTCAGGGTAATGAAGATGATGGCCATCAGAATGCCACTGTGAATGGACATGTTGCGTATCAAATCAACCCGCAACACCGCCTCAGCGCCAGTGTTCGCCAACGCATTTCCTCCAGTGAGTTTGACGCTAGTGACTTTACTACCGGCCTGCCAGCAGATGCGTTACAACATTCAGATGCACTGCAGCAAGGGGCTAACCTAAGCTGGCAATGGCAGAGCCATCCTGAATTTACGCAGCAACTAGAGTGGCAATGGAATAATAATGAAAATAATGCCTTTAGTGATGGCCAGGCGAACGGTCAGAATCACAGCAAGTTAAGTAAATGGGTGTGGCAGGGTAGCTGGCAGTATCGTCAGCATGGTCAGGCTAATTTGGCGTTTGAGCAGGCGGATTCGCGATTTATTCAACGCGGAGACGTGGACTTTTTTGGCGACCCTAACCAAGATTTAGAAAATCGCACCCGCTCTGTGATAGTCGATGTTCATGATCGTCTGAGTGAGGATTGGATATGGTCGGTGAGTGGTCGCCATGACAACAACGATGAATTTGAAAGTAGTCAAAGTTACCGGTTGGGTTTGAAAGGGCAATTGTCCCCGACCCTGTCTGTTTGGCTGAGTCAGGGTAAAGCGGTTAAGAATCCTACCTTTGTGGAACGGTTTGGTTACTACGCAACCGGCCTTTATCCTTTTATCGGTAACCCCAACTTGAAACCTGAGACTAGCCTGAGCCGTGAAGTGGGTTTGAACTGGCAATGGGCTCAGCACAGTAGCTTGGAAGTGAGTGTGTTTGACGCGCGACTGGATAGCGAAATTGATGGTTTCTATTATTCATCTGAGCTAATGGCAACGACAGCAATAAACCGTCCTCAGCAAAGTCATCGAAATGGTATTGAAGTTTCCCTGGACGGGCAGTGGCAAGGCGTGGATTATGGCGCAAGTTACACTTATCTGGACGCTGATGAAACCGACGCTGCGGGTGTTGTTCAGCAAGAGTTAAGACGAGCCATGCATACTGGTAGCATAAGCCTGAGTAAACGTTGGTTACAAGACAGGCTCACAACGACCGCATTGGCCAGCTATACAGGCACCCATGCTGACTTGTTTTTCCCACCAGCACCCCCGTATCAGGAACGGGTTGAACTGAACGCCTATTGGTCGGTCAATGTGTCATTGACCTATCAGCTAACAGAGCAGGTGGACGTCAGTTTACGGGCAGAAAACCTGTTAAATCACGAATATCAGGATTGGGTCGGATATCAAACCCAATCAAGAAGCGTATTTGCTGGTGTGCGTTATCAGTTTGATTAAGCGCGATGGGGGGTGTGGCAGCCACATTCCCCTTTATGCTAGTCTTTGCACAATTTTATTAGGGGACGTTTCCATGAAGAAGTTTTTTGGCTTATTAAGCTTATGTTTATTGTTGCCTTTGCAGGCATGTGCGCAAGAGCAGTGGCAAGAAGGTGTTCACTATGAAGTGATCAGCGACAAAGCCGTCGAGAAAAAAGAGGTAATGGAGTTTTTCTCCTATTGGTGCCCTGCGTGTTTTAATTTTGAAGTGATTGCGAAACAAATCGAGCGCGAGTTGCCTGAAGGTGCAGTGTTTACCAAGGTGCACGTCAACTTCATGGGGATGGCAACACCTGAGGTTCAGGAAATGGCGACCCAGGCAATGATGATTGCCCGTGCGCTGAAGCAGGAAAAAGCAGTGAATGAAGCGATTTTTAACTACATTCACAAGCAGCGTGGCGTGGTTAGTTCGATGGACGATTTAAAGAAAATCTTCGAATTGGCCGGTATCGACAATGCAACATTCGATAAGACTGCTCGTAGCTTTGGCGCTAAAACTCTGTTCCGCCAGAACCAAAAATTGCTGGCGGACTACCGCAGTGCGGTGCGTTCAGTCCCGACCTTTATTGTTAACGGTAAATACAAGGCGCAATTTTTGCGCGG
>CAXQZJ010000100.1:0-15157 GCA_964228145.1 Alteromonadaceae bacterium
GGGATATTCTTGGTAAAAGAGGCATCGAGTTTTAGCTGGGACGCCTGGTAGCCTAAAAACAGCGTAACCAGTACGAACAAGCCGACTACAACACCGCGGTTGGAAAAAATGGCGTGCTCACACGCGCTAATAAAGCGATTAGTCGTGACGTTCATGTTGGTTATTTCTTCTGTAACACAGTGATGCCCGCCTCTGTTGCTGCTATAACTTCACCTTTATAGGTGACCGCATCAACAATGGCTTGGCCTTCTTCAGTTTGTGAGGTAGTGACACCCCGGTCGGTGATATTAATTTTTACCCCGCTGTTGCCTACTAACAGCGTCTCGTCGGACGAAATGGGTAAAATGGCATTAATCGAACTGGTCGCTTCGTTATCCACGGCTTGCCAATCACTGCCATCAAATCGATAGACATTGCCTCGCAATCCAGCGGCCAACACCTGTTGCTGCGGCGTTTGGCTAATAGTAAAAAACGACCCGTAATAATCAACATCCATACGCTGCCAACTGCGACCCTGATCCTCGGAGACCGCTAATAACCCCATTTCACCGGCAAGGAAGATTCGACCAGCAACTTCTTCTGAAAGCTGATTTAAATGGGGCAAAATTGAAGACAATTCCTCAACATATAGGGACTCGTCTTCTTCTCTGAGTTCATTTAAATAATCCTGGTCTTCTTCGGGCAACAACTCACCGTGCAATTCTTTTTGCCAGCTTTTACCGCCATCGAGTGTGCGGTAAAACAACCCATACGCACCGATGGCAATGCCGTGCTGTTGATCGAAAAAATGAATATCCATCAATGGTTTTTCAAGATCAGGTTGGTTTAACTGAATTGACCAATTATTACCGCCGTCCTGGGTATGTAAAATGACTGCATCGTGACCAACAGCCCAGCCCAGTTGGTCCCCTTTAAAGGTGACCGCGGTGAGCATTTGACTGGTCGGTGATACCTGTTGTTGCCAGGGACCTGTCCCCTGTTTAATAAGAATGTGTCCCCGCTCTCCAACGGTGACCAATTTGTCGTCACTGACTTTTTCAATATCAAGCAGTAACGACTGGTCTGCCAAAGGCGCTATATAAGCACTTTCAGCGAATGCAGTACCCCACATCAATGCACAACTCACAGCGATTGACACATTTCTTTTTTGCATTCTGATTATGTCCTCTACCTATGAAAAAAAAACGGTTGGCAAGGCCAACCGTTTATTGTGGTTTATCTCAAGCCATCTCGTCGCAGAGCCTGCGGCGTAAACTCTTTATCATCCGGACGGATGGTGAAGTCATACATAGATGCTTCATTGTCCAGACCCAATGCCAAATACCGGCGAGAGTTCAAGTCATAATAAACTTCAAGCGTAGACCACTGAGTCGGGATTTCATAATAGTTCAAGCCATATGCAATCGCGACACGGTACAAACCGCCTTGCTGGTCATACATATCAGCAACCTGGATTTGCCAGCTGTCCTCATCAATATAGAAAACACGCTTTTGATAGATATGACGTAAACCATCTTTTAACGTTGCTTCAACAACCCAAACACGGTGCTTTTCGAAGCGAGTCAGATCAGGGTTGATGTGCCCTGGCTGCAGGATATCGCTATAGCTCACTTCATCACTGTGTAACTTGTAGCTGTTATACGCCACGTACATTTCCTGCTTGCCTTTGAGCTCCCAGTTGTACATGTCTGGCGCACCATTAAACATATCGAAGTCATCGGTAGTTCGCAATCCATCGGCTGCGGTTCCCGGCGCATCGTAAGCAATGTTCGGCGCACGACGCACCCGGCGCTGACCTGTATTGTAAGTCCATGCCTGGCGTGGCTCTTTTACCTGATCCATGGTTTCATGAACCAGCAATGCGGTACCTGCTAATCGTGCTGGCGAGGTTACTTTCTGCTTGAATTTCAACACCATGTTTTCTTCTTCAAGCTGCTCTGGCGTCATACCTTCACTGGCATACTTCATTAACAAGATGTCATCGAAACCAATCACGTTAAAATCACCAGAAGCGGTAGGTGCTGCCTGGCCGCCAAAGCGCTGAATCGCTGAACCACGGTAACGTAAAATGTGGTTCCAAATGGCTTCTAAACCATTTTTCGGAATAGGAAACGGTACGCCTATCGCTGCATTTCTTACTCCGTTACCACCCTCAACCAGTTCAGCACGAGTGGCGTTCTCAATAGTCGCATCATAAACAAATTGCGGAAATGAACCACTACGACGGGTCTCGTAAATGGGCATTCTGTATGTATCCGGATAGGTTTCAAACATCTTCTTCTGTCCTTCTGACAGAAACTCCGCATACTCTTTATAGTTACTGGCGGTAATGGTAAACAAAGGTTTATCATCTGCAAACGGATCAGGGTGGTGATCACCCACCGAGTAACCTGCTGGCACTTCGGTAATACCACCAGTCCAGGCAGGGATACTACCATCTGCATTACCTGCTTTTACCGCACCCATTGGGGTCAGTTCGGCGCTTAGTTTGGCCGCTTCTGCTTCAGTAATTTTTGCTCCGACCTGACCGGCGGCAAAAGTAAAACCAATAGCGGCAGCGACTAGGGCTAATTTATTCATATCAACGACTCCCTAGATTGAATACTTAATATTAAAAGAAACGAAGTCACGGTCAGCCAAAGTATTGGTTGTACCTACACCACCCCAGTACGCATTGTACGAGATGGTTGCCGACCATTTGCTAAGATAATCAAAGTCAACCTGAATGCTGCCTGACTTACGATCTTCAACAAACAAGAAAAGTGGGTCCGGCGTAATACCGTCAACGTCATGGGCGAAAGTTGTTCGCACGGACATATTTACACCACTGTAAACGTTATTAAAGTCTGCTTTGGCCAGTAAACGGTAGCCCCAGGCTGAATCCGTCGGGAACGGATTAGTCTCAGGTCCATTTGATAAACCAATGTGCAAACCCTCTTTTCCAACAATCGGACCAGAACGGTTGGTGCCCGGGCCATTCAGGCGTAATTCAGATTCATCAGGCATATCGTTTATCTGGATATAACCGACTTCACCTAACACCACTAAGTTATCTGTGCCCCATGTTGGACCAAATAAGTGTGTGGCCGTGATTTGTGCTTGAACCGTGTCTGATTCAATATAGCCTGGTGCTGTTTCACCCGGCCCTACGGTGTAGCCCAAATAGTCATTCATTTGCGAGATGCCATCTAAATCAGGGCGTAGACCGGCATTGGCTAACTGTTGTGGCATACCCACATATAAAAGTTCTACATCATCAATTTGCAGCGGCTCATCCTGACGGAACGCAATTTCACCGGCTAACGCAGTTTCGCCTACGTTGGTGTTAAAACTTAAACCGTACAATTTAATGTCTTCTGGGAAGTTAAATTCGGCTTTAGTGAAGGCGCGCAAATCGGTGATGTTATCCTTCGTGATGGTGTTTTGTGCTAAATACATGATATCAGCACCGATACCGGCAGCAGTGAAGTCAGACGTAACACCTGAAATCAACGGACGTTGGCTATGGTAATTAATAAAGTACAAGCCAAATTCAGTGTCGTTCAACTCTTCTGAGTAATACGACATCTTGATACCAAATTGACCAGAATCTGACGCTTCATTGTCGGCCTCATCAGAATATGCACGTACCGCATACTTGGTTGGCCACGCCAGATACGCCTGACCTAATGCAGATGGATCCTGCCCATTTGCTATCATTTCACGTACTTGTCTGCCAAGCGCATTAAGTTGATTGGTCAGTGTGTAAATGTCTGCGTCCGGATTTGAGTTAAAACCTAACTGAACCAGACTCTGATAGCCGCCTTCGCCGGCAAAGTCGTTAGTTGAAAAATAACTTCCAGCCTGAGGCAAGCGAGACTTTTCCCACTCGTACTGATAATACATTTCAAGGCCGACACTTTCGCTCAAACCGAATGAGGCGTAAACCATGCCTACCGGAATAAAGACTTCTTTTAATTCTGCGCCTGGTGCCGATGCACGGGTAACGTCAACCGGATTAATGGTATTGATGCCGTGTTGTATGAAGGTGCTTTCACCCCAACTTACTACCTGATCGCCAATACGCAGTGATACCGGTACATCGCCAATATCAAAATCGGTGTAGAAGAATGCATCTAACAAGCGCACATCAGTACACAGTTCTTCGCGCGCTTCAGAGTCGCGACACGGATCGAAGGTAACGCCAGACACCTGATTTTGCCATTCACGATCACCGTCCATTAATTCGAAGTCGTAGAAATACATACCACGGGCGAAAAAGCCCATGTTCTTGTATCTGACGTCGAGTTCATGAGTACCTTTGAACAGGGTAGAGAAAATCTCACCTGGATTGTACATCAGGTTGCTTAGGTCACCGTTTGATGAGTAACTTCCCTCAACACCTGAATTCCAGATGTCCGAGCCTGCATAAATGGTGTTGGTTGCTGCATTGTATCCACGCCAGTTAAACTCTGGCTGGTTAACAAAACCAATTAAAGACCAGTCACGGTCTTCAACCCGAATACTTGTCCCTAACGAAAAATTAGAGTCAAACGTAACCGACCAGTCACCGTCGCTCCAGCTTGCGGCCTGAACTGACGCAACCGAACTACCAAGCAGCGCGGCTACACCAAGGGCCAATGGTGTTTTCCTGAACATATGAGGCCTTTTAATCATTTTTCTGAGTTCTCCCCTGTGCTTATGTACCCATACAACGAGCGCACTGTACATAAACGCTAAATAATTAACAAAATAATTACATCATTTAACGCTATTAGCAAGAAGAAATCCTACCAGTTGTTAAGCCTTTAATTTATTGACTTGTCGGGAGTTTCAACTGATTTTCTCAAAACTGACAAACTTATTATTCTCGTCAGTAATTAACCTGAAGCGACCATGGATACCAGAAGTTGTTAAAAAACGTCGCAAATGTCGACTGGCCAGTTGCACACGCTTACCGGACTCACTGTGAAGAATGACAGAAGGGATATCCGCCTGATAAACCTGGGCACATTCACTGTAGGAAATGTTCAGGCGGAAAAAATATCGATGCATTGGGGTTAGAGATCTTGTTTAAACTGCTTTATTGCTTTGCTGACTTTTTCACCTAAGTCTTTGCTTAAGTCAAGCTGATCGGCCAGCGATAACAGCCCGTGGTAACAGAAATCTCGTCGCGCTGAATCTAACGCTTTAAAATTCAGCAGCGGCGTCACCAATCGGGCACTGACCTGAGGGTTTATCGCATCAATTTGACGGAGTTGTTGTGTATACCATTTAACCCCTGCGCCGCTTCGTTCGAACAGACTTCGGGTATTGTAAAAGCCAAAGCTACCGATCAATGCCCTCACCCTATTCGGGTTACGGTGGGTAAAACTTTGATGGTCTTTTAGCAGATCCAAGCGGGCGAGAATGTCTGGCCGATGGCTTGTCGCGTGCAGCGATAGCCACTTATCCATAACCAAGGGCACCATTTTCCAGCGACTTTCGAACTCTGCCATCAACCCTTCAAATCCCGCAATGTGGGTCTGCTGACAGGCTTTTAACGCCCCTAGGGTATCGGTCATATTATCGCTTGAATAGAAACGTTGCTCAGCGATTGCCATGGTCGCATCAGGGTCGGCTAACATACACTGCAATAATGCATGGTTCTGCCACTTTCGTT
This sequence comes from Alteromonadaceae bacterium, assembly GCA_964228145.1. GTDB lineage: Bacteria > Pseudomonadota > Gammaproteobacteria > Enterobacterales > Alteromonadaceae > Pseudobowmanella. The sequence continues at coordinate 5,642 of CAXQZJ010000100.1, forward strand.
GCGCAACCTGACTGACATCATATCGATAGGCGTTTTCAACGGCTAAATCTACCTCTTGCCAAAAGCCTGCATGAGGTTTGGCTAAATAGCGGGCTAACTCATCACACGCAAGCACCAGATGTTCTAATGTGACGTTTTGCATACGCTGCAACATACGCTCAATCGAGGGTAAGGTCAGCATTTCAACCAACAAGGCTTTATCGTCGTTAGCTTGTTGCAAAATTTGTTGCTGCGCGTCAGCAATCAAACCCACTGCATCGTCATGCCACTTACCCTGATGCTCCGTCACGCAAGACTCGATGGCCTCTTCATATACCTGTTGAATCGCCTCAAAGCGGGCAAAACCATCGGTCGAATGCAGTGCAATATGCACACGCTGTGCAGTGGTTTGACTAAAATGCAATTTTACCGGGGCTGAGAAATTTCTTAATACATCAATGGCAACTGGCGCCATACAATCAATATCAAAGGTTTGTTCTGGCTGTTCCAGCGTGAGTGTGGTCGACACCTCACCACTTTGGTCAAAGGTCATCTCACCAGCGTCATCAAGCAGTGCCAACGAAATGGGGATGGGCAACGCTACTTTGTGTCGTTGATCAGCCGTCGCCGGCGTATGCTGTTTCATGTTCAACTTTAACACGCGTTGGGTCTCATCATAATGGGCAGTGACCGTCACCTCTGGTGTACCCGACTGACTGTACCAGCGCCGAAATTGAGATAAGTCTTTGTTATTCGCATCTGCCATAGCGCTGACAAAGTCGTCACAGGTGACAGCCTGTCCATCGTGGCGCTGAAAGTAACACTGCATGCCCTTGATAAAGCCTTGCTCACCCAAAATGCTGTGCAACATTCGAATGACTTCGGCACCTTTGTCATACACGGTCACTGTGTAGAAATTATTCATCTCGACCACTTCGTCAGGTCGAATTGGATGAGACATGGGCCCGGCATCTTCCGCAAACTGTTGTTCACGAATCACTTTGGCTTGCTTAATTCGAGTTAGGGCGGCACTGCCCATGTCTGCAGAGAACTGCTGATCACGGAACACAGTTAATCCTTCTTTGAGACTCAACTGAAACCAATCACGACAGGTCACCCGATTCCCCGTCCAATTGTGAAAGTATTCATGGGCGATGACTGACTCTACGTTAAAAAAATCTTCATCCGTGGCACTGGCCGGATCGACCAATACAAAGCGGGAATTAAAGATATTCAGCCCCTTATTTTCCATCGCGCCCATATTGAAAAAATCGACTGCCACTATCATGTAGATGTCCAGATCGTATTCCAAACCGTAGCGCTGCTCGTCCCACGCCATCGCTTTCTTGAGCGAGGCTATCGCAAAGTCACCTTTGTGTTCATTGCCCTTATCCACAAACAATTGCAATGCTACTTCGCGACCTGAACCAGTCACGTAATTATCTTCTAATAAAGCGAAATCACCGGCAACCAAAGCAAACAGGTAACAGGGCTTTTTAAACGGATCGTGCCAACTGACATAGTGGTGACCATTGTTAAGGTCACCACGTTCGATCAGATTGCCGTTAGATAACAAATAAGGAAATTGTGCTTTATCTGCTTCAATGCGTACCCGATATTCAGTCAAAACATCAGGTCGGTCCGGAAAATAAGTGATCTTGCGAAAACCTTCCGCTTCACATTGTGTACAGTAGGCACCATCAGACAAGTATAAGCCTTCTAGTGATGTGTTTTTATCTGGTGCGACAAAGGTCTCGATTTTTAATTCAAAGGTGTCCTTGTCACATTCAAGCCACATACCCTCTTCTTCGAGCTGATAGGTGTTACAAGCTTGACCGTCAATTGCCACTGCACCGAGTTTGAGACCCACTCCATCAAACCAGAGTTTGCCGGGGGTTAGTCGTCGCACTGAGGATGTGGCCACCACACGCGTCGCGGTAGGGTTTAGCTGAAATAATAGTTCGATACTGTCAATGACAAAAACAGGGGACTGATAGTCCCCTCTTCGCTTTGCCTGTGTCATAGATTAGGCCTGTTGTTTAGACGTTGAGTCACCCGGCGGGGTAAGCCGCAGAATTTTAATCCCCAGGTAAGCATAGATGATAGCCAGCACAGGGTTGATTAAATTAAAGAAGGCATAGAACAGATAAGCAAATGGATCGACCTTTAAAACACCATGCATGTACGCACCACATGTATTCCAAGGGATCAGAGGTGATGTCAAAGTGCCACCATCCTCAAGACTGCGCGACAGATTTAATTGATGCAAACCGCGCTTTTTAAATTCTTCCTTATACATGCGGCCGGGCATCACGATCGACATATACTGGTCCGCCGTGATGAGGTTCGTGCCGAAACAGGTCAGTATGGTTCTTAGTACCATATCGCCAGCAGACTTAGCGCCCTTCAAAAAGGCCGTGACAGCACGGGCTAATAAGCCTACCCGTTCCAAAACAGCGCCAAAGGTGAGTGCACACATAATCAGCCAAACCGTATTGAGCATGTTCGCCATACCACCACCTTTCAATAATTTATCCACCTCGGGGTTGCCGGTGACAATTTCTACACCAGCAAACAGCGCCGTCCAGGACACAACGACGACGTTGCGCCAATCAGCTACGTCACTATCGCCCAGAGATTGAATCAGGTCCGGTTGAAACAGCACGGCCCATACAATACCCAATAACGCACCAATCGACACAGCGGGAAACGCTGGCATTTTGCGCACAGCCAAAAACAGCAACACCGCAAGTGGAATTAACATTTCAAAGCCAATGTTAAACTTACTGTCTAACAAAACCTGCATTTGCTGAATGTTCTCAAGGCTGGTGTCACTGGAGGCATCCAAGCCAAGCAGCAGAAACAAAATTAACGCCAGAATAAAACTCGGTATCGTGGTCCACAACATGTATTTGATATGCTCAAACAAGTCGGTTCCGGCAACCGCTGGAGCCAGGTTAGTGGTTTCAGACAGGGGCGAAATTTTGTCACCAAAATAGGCGCCAGAGACTACCGCACCGGCTGCAATGGCAGGGTCCATTCCCATACCACCTGCCACCCCCATCAAGGCCACACCGACAGTCGCTGCTGTGGTCCAGGAACTGCCAATACTCATAGCAACAACTGCACAAATAATGCAACTGGCAACATAGAATACCGAGGGGTTTAATAACTCTAATCCATAATAAATCAATGTTGGAACGGTGCCCGCCAATAACCAGCTGCCAATTAACGAACCGACTGCCAACAGGATCAGGACGGCACCCAGCGAGATTGAAATACCATTGATCATGGCTTTTTCAATTTGCTTCCAACTAAAGCCATTTTTTAAGCCGATAAGTCCAGTGATGCCCGTCGCGATCAGTAGTGCAATTTGATTTGGACCATAGGATGAATCACCACCAAATAAGTACACCGATGCGGACAGCAGCGCGATCAAAATCGTAATCGGAATTAGCGCATCCGCCAATGACGGCGTTTTCGGCGTAGTGGACGATGCCTCTTGGGGCGTGTTTTTTTGTTCAGTCACTCAATCGCTCCTGTTAATGAATAGACCTGTCGCAGCGCCTTACAGCGAACGATAAAACATAACTATAATCACCACTGGGCATACAAATCGTACATACCAGGGCCAGATTTTCCAAAATAACGAGTGCTCCGCTTCAGCATCACCCGCTTTTAACTCGCTGAGGATGGCGTCACGGCGCCATACCCAACCAGCAAATAAACACAATACCAAGCCTAACAACGGCTGACTGTATTTGGTGGTAGCGGTAATCACCAAACCAAATAACGCCTCAAAGTTCATCGCGATGGTGGCGCTGATCGCAAAAATGACCGCGGCAATTAGCCACACCGCCACATGACGGTTCATGCCTTTACTCTCTGTGACGTAAGCCACCGGCACTTCAAGCATAGAAATCGAGGAGGTGATCGCCGCAACGACCATTAAGGCGAAAAACACAAAAGCAATGTAGACGCCTGCGCCACCCATGGTGTCAAACAATGCCGGCAACACAGTGAAAATCAGTTGATCACCAGATTTTAAAGCCCCGTCTGCGAGGAAGATCTCGACGCCATTGGCGGCTGCAACATACATAGCAGGGATAATCAGCAAGCCGGCAAGAATTGCTACACCGATATCAACCAGTGCCACCGACGCTCCCAAACTGGTGATCCGTTCCCGTTTACTGATATACGAACCGTACACCAGCATGGTACCGACACCTAAAGACATAGAGAAAAACGCCTGACCCATCGCATCAATCAACAAATCGGGTTTTAACGCCAGGCTGAAATCAGGTACCAGATAACGCTTGAAGCCCTCTACAGCACCTTGTTGCGTTCCAACGTAAATGATCAGAGCAAAAATAAGAACAAACAGCGTAGGCATCAAACGCACAGACCAGCGTTCGATCCCCTTGGCAACCCCTCCGTAAACAATGCCCGCCGTGAGGATGAAAAAGACCCCGGCGAAAATCAGATCGCGAGTTAGAGACTGAGTAATCAACCATTGCGCAGCGTCTGGTTGACCGAATAAGGTCATCAAAGGGCTCAGACAGTAAGCAATCATCCAGCCTGCTACCAGCGCATAAAAAGATAAGATGAGAGACACGGTTACAAAGCCCCAAACACCGGTCGCCCGACCGGCAATCCCTCCGATTTTACCTAGCGCATCGACCATATTAGAGCCGCTATATCGCCCGATAAGAAGCTCTGCCATTAACACCGGATAGGCAAGAATAAACGCCAGTATGATGTACATTACAACGAATGCGGCACCGCCATTCTCTGCAACCTGAGTGGGAAAGCCCCAAATATTTCCCAGGCCGACAGCCGAACCAGCAGCAGCAAGAATAAAACCGAGGCGTGACGAAAATTGTCCTCTGGCGCTCATAGGATTACCTTCTACTTATTATTATATGGAGCGAAGTTCTGATGACTTCGTGTTCCCTGTTTTGCCTTTTTTACAGGCGCTAAATGTAAAACAATGCCGCTATAAAGCGGCATTGTTTATTTACCATGATCCCAAAGCTGAATACAACGGCTTAACGCTGAAATACGTATTTTCCAGAAGAAATCACATCAAAGGTGATGTTCGCTGCTTCTTGTTTAAACGGATCCAATGTTTCCAGCGCTTCTGGCAGATCTTCCAACGATGTGACTGGCTCAAGACCCATGCGGGCAAGACGCTCGTTGGCCCGAATTAATGACCGCTGTTTGCGCTCTTCCTGTTCGGCCAGGCGTTCACTCTCTACCAGCGAAATCGTATTTTCATCTTTTTCACTTTGATAGCGCACAATGTCTTCGTTCAGATAAGCAAATTCAGGGTTTTTCTGAATACGCTCAAGATACTGCGTCAACACCTGCTGCTTAGTGCTTTTGGTATCTCCCACAGAAGTATACTTGGCGCGGGGAATACTATCCCATGGCAAGGCATTTTCGGCCTGACTCTCACCCCAATCACCGGGTTCAATCGGGCTTGGGAAAGCGATATCAGGGGTCACGCCCTTGTGCTGCGTACTGCCACCATTGATGCGGTAAAACTTTGCCATTGTGAACTGCACTGCACCCAATGGATTCTCGTATAAATCGAACAAACGCCCCAACTGGCGATGCTGTTGTACCGTGCCTTTTCCAAAGGTACTCTCGCCGATAATCAACGCACGTCCGTAATCCTGCATGGCCGCAGCAAATATCTCAGATGCGGAGGCACTGTAACGATCTACCAATACTGTCAGTGGACCGCTGTAATAGGTCACACCATCGCGGTCTTGCTTAACATTCAAGCGCCCTGCCTGGTCGCGAATTTGCACCACAGGACCTTCGTCGATAAACAGTCCGGTTAGCAAAGTGGCTTCATTTAATGAACCGCCGCCGTTGCCACGCAGATCGATGATAACCCCTTTGACATCTTGCTTTTTCAGCGACGCAATTTCTTTTTTAACGTCCTCGCTGAGGTTGTTATAAAAAGATGGAATTTCAATAATGCCTAACTTTTCGCCCTGATGTGGGCCGGTCTCAGGAACATACACTTCAGATTTGGCCGCACGATCTTCCAGCTTAATCTTATCCCTGGTCAGGGATACAATCGTTGGCGCGTTGGTTTCTGCCATTTCTTTAAGAACCTGAAGACGAACTACTGTGCCCTTGGGGCCCTTGATCAAATCGACAACCTCATCAAGTCGCCAGCCGACAACATCGACAAAATCCCCGTCTTCCTGCGCCACACCAATAATTTTGTCTTCCGGCTTAATCTTGTTCGACAACTCAGCAGGCCCGCCTGGAACCACACTGCGTACTGTGACAAAGTCATCTACCGATGACAGCACCGCGCCGATGCCTTCAAACGAAAGGTTCATTTCCATTTCAAAGCGTTCTGAATTACGCGGAGACAAATAGCTGGTGTGCGCTTCAATACTACGAGCGAAGGCATTCATCGCAGTCTGGAACACGTCCTCACTCTTACTTTGTGACAGACGTTTTATGGCCCGCTCGTAGCGTTTAGTCAGTAAATCTTTTATTTCCGGCCATTCTTTACCATTTAACTTAAGGTTTAACGCGTCGTTTTTTACGCGCTGGCGCCAAAGCTCATTCAATTCTTCAACCGAGTTCGGCCATGCGGCCTGTTCACGGTCGAATTCAAATTTATCGCCTTTGCGCTCGAAATCCATTGGTTTATCCAACAGACTGATAGCGTAATCAAATCGTTCCAAACGGCGCTTCATATTCAGATGGAAGATTTCATAAGCACCGTCGAGACGGCCTCGCTCAAGCATATCGTCAAACTGGTCACGATATTTTTCTAAAGACTTAATATCACTGGCAAGAAAAAAATGGCGGTTGTAATCCAATTGCTTTAAAAAGCGCTCGAAAATACTGGACGACAGGCCGTCGTCCAGCTCAATCTTCTTATAATGGGCATAAGTAAACAGTGAGGAAACTCGTTGAGCCGCGGTCGCATGCTGAGATTCTTGTTTTAAAACAGGTAATTCACCTGCCAATTCAGTTTGGGGATTAGCCCAAATACTGCTTGCTGTGGACAACAAAGCAGCTGCAACGCCTATACGGATCTTCAAGTTCATAGATACCTCATTATTTTGCCAAGCGTAAATTCTCAGCCTGTACTTTAACCTGCATACCAGAATCTAATTGCACATGGATACCATCTTTGGCGACATCCAAAATTGTTGCTGGCATCGGTGCTTTACCTACCTTTACGGTGACCTTTGTGCCTTCGACCATATCCGCAGATGTTAATTTTTGCGGTGGCGGGCCTTTCTTTATAGGCTTGCGTGAAGGTGATTTGGTTCCCTTGCTATCGCCTTTTGGTTGAAATTTCTTTTTCGTCGGCTTTTTATCGCCGTCAGCAGGCCTTTGCGCTGCCCGCTTTTCAGCGGCACGTTCTTTGCTCTCTTTCAACTGTGCCTGAGCGTGTTCAGCATGCTCCTGCTCAATTTGCTCGCCCTGATTGCCATCCAGGTCGACACGGTGAGCACCTTGTTTAACAGACTCGAGGTAGCGCCAGCTATTCGTGTAGTGACGCAATGTACTACGCAGCAGGGTTTTACTCACCCGTTCATCGTCATTCAGGCGTTCAGCTAAATCCTGAAAAATGCCAATTTTTAAGGGTTTTGCTTGACCTTTAAGACTAAAACAAGCGGGGAAGGTTTCAGCAAGAAATGCGATCACTTCTTTGCTGTTACTAAATTTCTGCGGGTTATCCATTTATATTCACTACATTTCGTTGGACATATCAGTAGAGTCACCATCTTCCCAAGTTGCCAACAGTTGGTCAACCCAGTCAAACAGTTCATCCGTATCTATATCTATAAGTTGTGGCTCATTCGTCCAGTGCTCCCACACATGTTGAAACAACTGTTCAATTTCACCAACGGGTTTATCGTCATCAATTGCTGCATATAAGTGATGCAGCATCTCATTAAATAGCTCACTGGCTTCTTCAGCCTGCTCATCATACTGCTCAAAATCTTCGCTGGTAGATAACACAACATGAATATCGAACAGTTCTTTCATTACAAACTCGCCTGCAAAATCGCGACAAGCTCGACCAAACCTTGTTGGTCTTCAGCATCAAAACGGTCGTGAATCGGGCTGTCAATATCCAGGACACCAATGACCTTACCGTCATTTACTACGGGCACGACAATCTCAGAATTTGACGCAGCATCACAGGCTATATGACCATCGAACTGATGCACATCGGCTATACGCTGTACTTGGTTAAGCTCAGCGGCCGTTCCACACACACCGCGTCCCCAAGGGATCCGAACACAGGCAGGCTTGCCCTGAAAAGGTCCCAACACCAGTTGGTCATCCCGGGAGATGTAAAAGCCAGCCCAATTTATTTGGGTCATATTCATCCACAGTAAGGCACTGATATTCGCCATATTGGCAATCATATCAGACTCCCCCTCTAGCAAGGCCTCGGCTTGCTGATTCAAGCTGCGATAGAATTCGAGTTTAGTTGTCATTTAAACCTTGTTTTTCAAAAAATACTGCCTTATCGGCAATAAAATTAACCTTAATAAACTTATCGTCAAGTTCGCCCCAACGACAGCTGTTGGTCCCAAACTTTTCTTCACAAAGGTCGGGGGCACCCATAATGTCCGTGACCTGAGTAAAACTCATGCCGGCTTCAAGTGCGTCATAATTTTCCTGAGTCACTTTAGAACACCCGGCAAGCACCACCAGTAACGATATTGCGAGTCGCTTTTTCATTGTTCCTCCTTGGATTGCTGCGGCCATTATAGGCACTTGTTGGGCCTTTGTTGAGAGACAGAATGGATAATTCGCAAATTAACTCAGCTGTATGACATAAATTGTACGTTTTTAACGCATATATCGAAAAAATTGGCACTGACAACTTAGCCCATGAAATAATAACCCAATGATAGTCACCCAGCACCAGTCCCCAATGCAGTCAGTAAAAATTGATCCTGAATTTATTCGTTACCTGTCTGGTCGGTTGCCAGACCAGAATACGCTGGCTGATGTCATTGCAGCCTGCCAGCGTCCGCTTCGTAAAAGCATACGTGTCAATACATTGCGAATCAGCGTTGAAAGTTTACGGATAAAACTGAGTCAGCAAGGCTGGCAACTGACGCCTATCCCCTGGTGTGCTGAAGGTTTTTGGATCGAAAGACCAGAATCGCAACAACAAGATCTGTCTTTAGGTAATTGCGAAGAGCACCTTGAAGGTCTTTTCTATATTCAGGAAGCCAGCTCGATGTTACCTGCCACTGCGTTATTTCGACAAGTTCAGCCGCGAATCGCACTGGACATGGCGGCTGCACCAGGCTCAAAAACCACACAGCTAAGCGCGCTGATGGATAATCAGGGCCTGCTGGTTGCAAATGAACTCTCATCAAGCCGGGTGAAAGTGTTAGCGGCGAATATCCAACGCTGCGGTGTAGCAAATGTCGCGCTAAGCCATTTTGATGGTCAGGTCTTTGGCCAGTATTGTGACCATAAATTTGACGCCGTTTTATTAGACGCGCCCTGTAGTGGTGAGGG
>CAXQZJ010000101.1:0-20252 GCA_964228145.1 Alteromonadaceae bacterium
GTGGACCCTTTTAAACAAAAACGGCGGTTATTTTGAATTCTGTTTGAGTAAAAAAGCAAGAGGAGGCTTTGAAAGAGGTGGTGCTGATACCCAGAATCGAACTGGGGACCTCATCCTTACCAAGGATGCGCTCTACCGCCTGAGCTATATCAGCAACTTTTATTGGAGCGGGCAGCGGGAATCGAACCCGCATCATCAGCTTGGAAGGCTGAGGTAATAGCCATTATACGATGCCCGCAATCCTATCTCTTGAGGCCACCTCATCCCAAGAAAACTATTGGAGTTTAGGAATTGCGCAATGCAGTTTTTCCACCCCAACAAGCTTTACGCTTGCCTTCACAACAAAGCATCGCCTAAGCGATGCTTGCCGTACTCGCTTTCGTCAGTCACCAAAGCGAAGAATATGGTGGAGGGGGCTGGATTACTTCGGGCTCCTGCCCTTCGCCCTTACGGGCCGTCTTGCGACGTTCAAAATTGTTCCAGACAATTTTGTCGAACCAGCTTCGCTGGAAGTTTTCTGCCACCTCCGTGCATCAGGCTAAGCCTAGTGCAAAGAATATGGTGGAGGGGGCTGGATTCGAACCAGCGAAGGCTGAGCCGTCAGATTTACAGTCTGATCCCTTTGGCCACTCGGGAACCCCTCCAAATTTTAGTTGATGGTGCCGGCTGCCGGAATCGAACTGGCGACCTACTGATTACAAGTCAGTTGCTCTACCAACTGAGCTAAGCCGGCACTGCATCAAGTGGGTGCGCATTCTAGAGAAACTCTTTAGGCAGTGCAATAGGCAAAAAGCAAAAAAATGCAGGTTTTTGTTTGTTTGCTCAAATTACACCCATTCTGAGCATTTATTCCGCAAAAGTGCCGCTAATTACGTGCTTCATTCCATAAAAAACAGCGTCGACGGCGGGTTCAACATAGGGAAAGTTTTCGAAATTGATTCGCTTCGTATCCCCACCACAAACGAATATTTTGTATTCCTGATGCCGTTGTTGCCAATAAAGTTGCGCCATTTGAATCAGGCCATACATGTTTGCAGTGCATCCCAGATTAATGGCATCGAGGGTATTTCGACCTGGCGCGAGCATACCGTCAGTATCCAAGTCTTGGACATGAAGCTCAGTGTGTTCACCTAAGGCCTTTTTCATCGTGTGGTATCCGGGTGATATCCATCCTCCGTGGTGCTTACCCGTTTGATCAACAAAGTCGCACGTCACTGCTGTACCATAATCAATCACCGCAAAATTACCCTTGTACCAATATCGGCAAGCCAGCATTGCCAGCCAGCGATCCACTCCCAATTTCTCCGGCTCGGCATACGCATTTGTTACATCACCAAACGCTGCGGTGCTGACGATACGCTGACATTCAATCTGATTTTCTTGCAACAGCACAATTATCGCTTCGACTAAGGGTGAATGTCCGACATTCGAGATCCAACATGTCGAAATACGCCCCAGTAGAGGTATAACATCTTGTTGCTGGCGAATAGTGCCGCGTTCACAAAAGCGATTTTCGCCCATGAGGACGTATTTTACCTGGCTATTGCCCGCGTCAACTAACAGTTTAAGCTTGTCGCCTGACACTGATTTCTCCCCCGTAAAAAGCTCGCTCTCCTTGAGACGTCTCTACCACCAGCGCGCCTTGCGCATTAACGCCTTTTGCACGACCTACAATGGTATCCTTGCCCGCACTCACCTGAATCGTTTGTCCCGCCAAATAATCAAATGCCTGCCATCGGCTAAGCAGCGCCGCAAAACCATGTCGCTCGAATTCGCATAGCACGCTATGCAGATTATCCGCCACTTTTGCACAGAATGCATTTCGTGATGGCACTCTGCCGAGAACCTGAAAAACATCTGTCCAGGGCTGATCTATGCCCTCAGGCTGACGTAATTTTAAGTTTATGCCCACGCCAATAATGGCATCGCACTGTCCACCAACTTGCCCTTCAAGTTCAATCAGAACGCCAGCGAGTTTGTTGTTTTCCGCGTAGACATCATTCGGCCATTTCACCGCAATGCCATGCCCCCCCTCGTCGGAAATCGCCTCAGCGATGGCAACACCTATTGCCAGACTCAATCCATTGAGTGATTGAAACCCATTTAAAAAGGACCAGTACATGGATAAGTATATACTTGCACCGAAGGGCGAAACCCAGCGCTTCCCCTGTCGCCCACGGCCGCTTAGTTGCGCTTCTGCTACGCAACAGTACCCTTTGGGGATATTACCTAGTTGCTGTTTTACGACATCATTTGTGGATCCGACGACACTATGCAGGTCAAAGGTGACCGGGGTATTACTGGCTTCATTTAAGGCGTTTACGTTGAGCAATTCATCAACACCCTGTAACCGATACCCTCTGCCTGTCACACGCTGAATATCCAGACCCAGTTCAATTAAGCGCGTGATGTGCTTAGCAACAGCAACTCGGGATACACCCAGAGCCTGACCCATTTGTTCACCACTAACAAAGTCCCCGGGTGCCAACATCGCTAAAATTTTGTTGCGGCATCGTTCTCCCCGCTCGCTCATAAACTCACCCCACCGGTCGCTCCAATCAGGCGAACTTCGTTCTCCAGTTCAACGTCAAATTGTTGCTTTACGCTGGACAGAATTTCCCGAGCTAGAGCCATCAGATCTTCGCCAGTCCCCTGACCAGCATTAGCCAGCACTAGAGGCTGGCGTTTGTGGCAGATTACCCCGCCTTTCCTAACGCCTTTGAATTTGCATTGATCAATTAGCCAAGCCGCCGCCAATTTTACCGAACCGTCTGGCTGGGGATAATGAGGAACCTGCGGGTAACGCTTATTTAGCTGTTTGAAGCAGGTTTGACTAACCTTCGGGTTTTTAAAAAAGCTACCCGCATTACCCATCACGGTAGGGTCAGGCAGCTTACTTCGGCGAATAGCGATAACCTGATCGAATATATCTCTGGGTGTCGGTGATACCAGGTCATCCAGCCCGGCGTAGTGAGTACAGGGGAGCCAACGCTTACTGAAAAAGAACGTAACGTCAGTAATTAACACTTTATCCTTTAATTCATGTTTAAAAATGCTGTCACGGTAACCAAACTTACAATCTTTATGGCTTACACTAAACGGTTCACCGCTGTCGGTACGCAGTCCATTTACCTGTTGGATAAAATATTCTACCTCGCGACCATAAGCGCCAATATTCTGGATTGGCGCCGCACCGACCGTGCCTGGAATCAGCGCGAGATTCTCCAGGCCAAAAATCTCTTGCCTCAAGCAGTAGTCGACAAAGTTGTGCCAGTTTTCGCCCGCAGCGACATTAACAATAAAATGATCGTCAAATTCTTCGACCTGTATTCCTTTAAGTTGATTTACCGCGACATGACCTTCAAAGTTCTCAACAAAGATGGTGTTACTACCTTCTCCGAGGATATATCTTCGCTGGTGTGCGGTATCGCGCAACCAGTCTGCGGCTTGTTGAGACGACGTTAAATACGTAACAGATTGGGCGGTGGCGTTTAAACCGAAAGTATGTAAATGGGCAAGGCTAGTCACAGGGATCCAATTAAGTACACTACACCCTGCTATGCTATCACGACTTTTTACGCTAACGGACCGCGTTTTACGCCTTTGACTTTATTTAGTACCACGCCCAACACGGGCGCATTTGTTTCCTTAAAAATAGCGAGCGTATCAGACAGCAACTCAGGCGGTGTTTTTTCTACGTCACAGACCAATACAATTCCAGTACTGATTTTACTCAATAACAATGCATCACTTACCGAGGTTACGGGAGGGGTAGTGAACACAATACGCTTATACATGCCCGCCATTTTGCGAATGAAAGATCTAAACTTTTTTAATGCCAGGATAGCGCCTGGATCTGGTGTCGCTTTACCTGCTGGTAACACAGCAAGTCGGCCAGTATTTTCATAATGCAAACACCGCGTAAAGGCAGTATCTTCTTTGATGAGATCACTGATTCCCGGGTGTTGCTCGGTCAGTTCAAAGGCATTGGCAACAGACGGACGAGCAAGATCCACATCAGCCAATAGCGTGGGTTCTATATTACTGAACGACTCCGCTAAGTTGATTGCCACGCTATCTTTACCGTGCCCCTCTCCGACAGCGGTAACGGCAATTATTCGCCCTAAACGTGCATCTGCACTGAATGACAAGCTGGTTCGCAAGGCACGAATTTGCTCTGCGTAAGGATGACTGGTTTCCCCTCGTTGACTACGGATAGGGACTGCTGCGCGGCGTTTATCCTGCTTACCCTCTTTAGGCAAGCGAGCTAAAATAGGCACTCTGTGTTGGTTGAGTATTTGAATTAAGCGGCTCTGTTTGTCACTCATTAAGTGCAATACCAGCCAAAAACCTGCGCTCAGAACACCACATGCTATGCCAGCCATTAATAGGGTCATGGTCACGTTCGGCTTGCTGGGAAACTTCGGTACCGTGGCCTGGTCTACGACTGCGAACTGCTCGGTATCTTCCATGTCTTTAATCATTTCGGTTTCGCGCAAACTGGCCGAAAAGGTTTCAAACGAATTGCGATTTGCCTCTACCTCGCGACTTAAGCGCGTCAGTTGCATTTGTTGCTTACCCAATTCGAGTAATTTCGCCTTAACCTTTGCTAATTCTGACTCTATACCGGCTTTTCTGGTTTTTAACGTCACCACTTGTTGTGACAATCCCGCGGCAATCTGTTGCAACACCTCGGCTAACTGCGCCTCCGTGGTCGCAAGGTTAGTTTGAGCAGCTATGTACTTGGGGTGCTTGTATTTATATCTCTTGGCTATTTCCGCCAGCACCTTTTGCTGTGCGGCGCGCTGGCGATGCAGGTTTTCCACCAGCAAGTTACCTGTGATGGCTGGCACCTGGAGAAGTAATTCGAGCTGGTCCGGCTGATTTTTTGTTTTGACCAGCGCGCCTTCCAGTTCCGTCAACTCCCGCTCTGTACGTAATCGTTCACGCACAAGTTCGGTAACTTCACTCTGTAATAAGTCGATCTGGGCTTTGATATCAACGATCGCGTGCTCATCGATGTATTTTTGCAACTCGGCTTCTGACTCAGCCAGACGTTCGGTCACATCATCCAATTGCGCATTTAAACGCTCAGACGCTTCAGTGACTTTTTGTTGAACTAACTCGTTATAGAATCTGAAAAACTCTGGGCCTACCGTATTGGCAATTAAGGCAGCCAGCTCGGGTGACGTTGATGAAAATTGCACCTTGAGCATTTCAGTTTTGGGCACAGGTGCGTAATTTACATTGCGCAAAAAGTGATTAATGGCGTAAACCCGGGCTTCAGAACCGGTAAATTTCGCATGTTGATACTCTTTGTATTGTGGCAAGTCGAGCGTATCAACAACCAATCCTGCAAACGTTCTTGAGCGCAAGAACTGCATGTTGGTTTCCATATCATCGCCACCGCCTTCCGACAGAGGCATCAGACTGGGCAAGCTGGATACCCCTGCACTTCTGTCCAATAATAGCGTACTGGTAGCCACATACACTTTTGGTAACTGCATGACCCAGTAAGTGATCGGGACCAACATTAGTACCGCGAGAAAAACAATGCGAAATTTATGGGACCACAAAAAGAATACGAGATCACTCAGGTCAAAACTTCGCGCTTGAGTGAGATTACCTGACCCTTGCTCCATTAAAACAAACTTTCCTGTATGGTCAGTATATCGCCGGGCATCAGTTGGGTATCCTTTTGTACCCGAATAGCATCTTCTTGGGTACCACGTTGAATTTTCCAGTTCTTCATGTTCTCAGACGCTCTGTCTTTTAAACCACCCGCCATGGCAATCGCCTGTTCTACCGTAACGCCAACCACGAAACCGAAACTGCCAGGTTCGCGTACCGCACCTTTAACATAAATCGGCCGATAAGACTGAATCTCCACTGAAACCGATGGATTAACCAGATAACCATCGAATAACATTGCTTCTAAAGCTTCGGCAAGTTTTTTCGGAGTCAGACCAAGGACCTTAACGTCACCCACCAATGGCATACGAATCACCCCGGATTGCGGGACTTTACTGCGTACTGCCAAATCAGCCTCGTCGTAGACATCAATACGCAGACTATCCCCCACCCCAATCGGAAATTTGTCGTCATTCGCCAAACTACTGCCAGCATTTATCAGGGTGAGGAGCAGGATTAAAAGTCGACTTGCCATTGTACCGTCACTTCAACATCGTTAATTGACTCGGCACCACCGAGTCGCTCCGCATCGATAAAGTCAACTTGGGTGCGAATACGTGAATGGGCTTGCTGGAAGAAAATCAGTCCTAGCCTTGCCTCAACACTGTTCAGAGTTTGTGTTGTCTGAGCATTATAAAATTTTCCCTGACTAGCAGCCAACTCGAGATCTGCAAGCCAATCATCATTTATCACGTACTCCAGACCAAATTCAAAACCTGTGTTCACTGACACATCGGAGGTAACCAACTGACTGGCAGACGAACTGCGAGTAGTGCGCGCCCACCAACTGGTGGTGTCACCGGGTGTGTAAATGTATTCTGCAAGCCAGGCAACGCCTTTGACGGTTTCACCATCATCCAGATCCCGACTGTAGCCCCCCAACAAGGCGCGCAGCGCGGATTTTCCGCTCGCTTGCCATCGCACACCGGTGAGTAATTGCCACATCTGGCTATCCACACGAGTCTCATTGGTATAGTCATTATCTTGCAATTTTAACTGAGCAATGAGGCTAGTTTTATCACTGATCGCAACGTTGCCCTGAGCAACCAATGAAAACTCCTCGCGGTCGTATATATTGTCGACCAAATTAGTGGTGTCGTAGCTAACATTATCGTAGAGGCCCATAATCCGAACGGAACGTTTGTCGTGTCCCAGCACAAGCGTACTGGCAAGCGTTGCCTCATTTCTGGTGTCAATATCACGTGTATCATCACTACGACGCTGGGATAGACCACGTCCGAAGCGCTCATCTTCATGTTCACCGCGCAAGTTGACTTCCCAAATAAGGTTATTACGCAGATGCAGACGAGTTGCTACTTCGACACTGAGGTCGGCAAAGGTTTCTGCATTTAACGCGTCCGACGAGGGTTCTGTGCGCACTACGGATGCGTCATAAATCAGCTGAAAGTCAGCTCCTTCATTGCGATTTACTAAACGTCCCTGTGCTTGCAACTGCATTCCGTAGCCTTGCTGTTCATCAACACTTTCTGACAAGGTGGGGTTGTACTTACTAAGGTACTTTGCGGCAATCGATAGCTGCAGGTCTTTGGCATCTTCAGTGTTATAGGGTCGAAAGATTTCATCGTATTTTTTCGGCTTTTCTGCCAGTGAAGCCGAGCTGATAATCATGCCCACTAAAAGAGTCAGATGTTTGAATTTCACGCTTGCTCTCCCTGAAAACTAACTGGCTTTGTCTACAATTTTGGTAGATTCCACCAGACGACTATTTTTGGGTGTGTAGGCTAAAGGCGCATTGATCAATACGTCTAAGGCCTTCTGTTCATCTCGGGTTACCAGAGCAAAGTTAAGCTTGTCCATCAGCATAACGACTTCATCGAACGGCAGGCGCACCTCATTTGCACCCAATATTCGCGGATGTTCGGTTTCCGTGTCAGCGTCATCAATAAGTAATTCCTCGTACAACTTCTCACCCGGACGCAACCCTGTATAGCGGATCTCAACCTCACCCTGTGGGTTTTCTTTACTACGAATACTGAAGCCCATCAGGTGGGCCATTTTGCGGGCTAAATCCGTAATACGGACAGGCTCACCCATATCCAGTACGAATACTTCACCCTGTTTCCCCATGCACCCCGCTTGAATCACTAACTGAGCAGCTTCCGGGATTGTCATAAAGTAACGGATGATATCAGGATGGGTAACGGTCAACGGGCCACCGGCGCGCAGCTGTTGATTAAACAAAGGTACTACAGAACCACTTGATCCCAGTACATTACCAAAGCGCACTATCGCGTACTCTGTCTGTGTGCCTAAGTCGGCAATACTTTGCACGTACAGTTCCGCGAAGCGCTTAGTGGCGCCCATGATATTGGTTGGTCGCACGGCCTTGTCTGTGGAGACCAAGACAAACTTCTCGACTTCAAATTCTGCCGCAATCAAGGCCACGTTCGAGGTACCAAATATGTTGTTTCGAATGCCCATCATGATATTACATTCCACCATGGGAACATGCTTATAAGCTGCGGCGTGGTAGATGGTCTGCACCTTATGCTTACTCAGTGCATCCCTTATAACGGCGGAGTCCTGTATCGTTCCCAGCACAGGGTAAACTGGGATATCCGGATACTGACGCCGTAGCTCGGTCTCGATTTTATACAGGTTGTATTCGCTGATTTCGAATAGCACAATGGCCGCTGGCTGGATCTTAATAATCTGCCGGCATAACTCACTACCAATAGAGCCACCAGCGCCCGTTACCATCACACACTTTCCGCGAATGTTGGGCACCATCAGGTTCTCGATAGGCGGAACCGAGGGACGACCGAGCAAATCCTCAATTTTAATCTCTTTTAAATCGGTAATTTTTCTGCGGCCCGACACCAACTCGGTGACATCCGGAACAGACAGTAGTTCGAGCGCGAAAGGCTCCAGCTCACGAATTAACTGTTGCCGACGAGTTTCAGATGTATCCGGTACCGCCAACAACATTTTCTTGACGTTGTGTTTCTTGACTAGCTGTTTAATTTGATCTCGCCCGTAAACACCCAGCCCCAGTAATTTTTTACCCTTGTATTGACGCTTATCATCGATAAAAGCAACTGGCATCAAATCAGAGTTTTGCTTCAACGTCATTGCCAACGCTCTACCGCTATCCGCAGCACCAAAAATTAAGCAACGTTCGCGTTTTGAAAAGCCATGGGTTTGCACAGACAAGAAGATAACTAAACGCGGGGCCCCGATAAAAATGCATGCTAAGGTCCAGAATATGACCGGTACACTCAGTGGAACAAAAGCCAGTAATGCTGCACCACTGACTAACATGAGTCCTGCCCCTACCAGCACCACAGCCATCATCCTCAGGCCGGCTTGAATGTCAATGTAGCGGGTAACATGTTGATAGTAAGCGCTGACATATAGCATCAGAATCGTAAGCAGGGAAACAAACACTAAGTTATAGATTTCTGCCTCGCCGGGAAAATCCGCCATCATACCCAGGCGGATCCAATAGGCCAGCATACCGGCGGCCAGCAAACTAAAACAGTCCCAACTCAATGCGACTATTAACTTCACCCAGGATGGCAGAGCAAACATTTTATTCAACTTACTCACCCCAGGGCCTCCCGCATCACTTGGCGCAATACATCACAGGTTTTATCAATTTGCGCCTGGGTCAGGGTCGGATGCACCATCCACATTAAGCTGTCCTCACCCAGTTGGCGGGCATTTGGTAGTGCCTTTTTTGGCCGCAAACCAGTATTATCAAACGCTTTTTCTAAATAAACTTCGGCGCAACTGCCGCTAAAGGCAGGAACGCCTTTTGCGACCATGGCTGCGATAATAGCATCACGATCCCAACCTGGTTTTAATCGTTGGTGGTCGACAAACGCGTAGCACTTGTAAAAGCCGTGAGTGTCTCCGGGTTTGATTTGGGGCACGCGTAGTCCTGATTTTTCAGCCGCTTCAAGAATTTGTTGTGCGTATTGATTTCGCAACTTTGTCCAACGCGGCATCTTTGCTACTTGTTGCCGTCCGATAGCCGCTTGCATCTCGGTCATACGCCAGTTGGTTCCGAATGATTCATGCAGCCATCGGTACCCGGGGGGGTGCTGTGTATTGTAAACAGCATCATATGACTTGCCGTGGTCTTTGAATGACCAGACCTTTTTCCACAGCGTCTCATCATTGGTAGTCACCATGCCGCCTTCCCCTCCTGTGGTCATAATCTTATCCTGACAGAATGAGAAAGCAGCGATATGCCCGAGACTACCAACCGGTTTTCCTTGATAGCGGGCACCATGGGCTTGTGCACAATCCTCGACCACTTTTAATTTGTGGGTCTCGGCCAATTGCATAATAGGGTCCATATCACAAGGCCAGCCAGCCAAATGAACACACAAGATTGCCGATGTGTTAGCGGTAAGGTGGGGGATTATCGTATCGACTGAAATATTCTGTGAATCGAGATCAACGTCAACGAAAACAGGTTTTAATCCAGCTAAGACTATTGAAGACACGGATGCGAGAAAAGTTCTGGGTGTGACAATCACCTCAGAACCTGGCGGCAAGTCTAAAGCATGCCAGCATAAGTCAAGCGCAACGGTACCATTCATTACCGCAACGGCATGCTCGCAACCCGCAAAGGTAGCAAATTCTGTTTCGAAAGCCCGGGCCTGTTGCCCAGTCCAATAGTTGACCTGATTACTATTCAGGACCGATAGGACAGCTTGTTTCTCGGCCTCATCATAGTCAGGCCAAGGTGAGAATGGACCATTCAACATACATGATCTCTGATTATTTATTGTTTGTTATTTAATTATTTTGGCGGGTACTCCAACAGCAAGAACACGTGGAGGTAACGACCTTATTACTACGCTACCTGCGCCTGTCTGCGCCTCTTCCCCTATCTCTGTGTTTGGAATAACGACACTCGCTGCACCTAAAAAAGAAAGCCGCCCAACTGTAACTGTCCCTGCCAGTCGACAACCAGGTGCAATATGTACGAAATCTCCAATGCGGTTATCGTGATCCACACTACAACCTGTGTTTAAGATACAGCCTACGCCGACATTGGTAAACGGATTTATCACTGAATTGGCACAAATTAAGCTCCCTGAGCCGATTTGTGAGTAAGGACTAACAACCGCAGAGGGGTGCACGATTGTTGCAATAGGTAATTCATCACGAATTAGCTGTTGTAATACCTTGGCTCGAATGGCGTTATTTCCAATCGCTACGAAAAACTCACTGTTTTGATCATCAAACTCAGCGAAGTTATCTCTGTGGCTTACCACCGGCCAGACACCAGCAACAGTGGTTTGGCTCTCATCACGATCGATAAACACAATAGCGTCAAATTTACCTTGAGCTTCGGCGGCGTCAGCCACAACTTTGCCATGGCCGCCGGCGCCAATAACGACTAACCGAGTCATGTGTCTGTACTCCCGGTAAATTTACTCATTGTTGCCTCTCCCTGTTGACTGATGCCATCTCGTTTGAACACTTTAACCACAGTGAGCAAGAGTATCTTAAGGTCCAACCAAAAGCTTTGGTTGTCTACATACCACACGTCCAATTCAAATTTCTGTTCCCAACTTAAGGCATTACGTCCGTTGACCTGTGCCCAACCGGTAATACCCGGGCGCACCTGATGCCGGCGTTGCTGTCGTTCAGTGTACAAAGGTAAATATTCCAAAAGCAGTGGCCGCGGTCCGACCAAGCTCATTTCACCACGCAGCACATTAAACAAACCGGGTAACTCGTCCAGCGAAGTCGCACGTAATAATCGCCCAAAACGCCCCAGTCTGACTTCATCTGGCAGCAACTGCCCTTGTGCATCCCGAGCCTCGGACATGCTACGAAATTTATACATTGCGAACGGATGCCCATTCAAACCCGGACGTATTTGCCTGAACAACACAGGCCGCCCTATTTTCAACCACACTAATATCGCAACGATCAAAATGACTGGCGCTAAAGCCAATAGCGCGATCAGCGCGATGACGAAATCAAATATTCTTTTCACGGTTTTTCCATCATTGCCAGCATCTGCTGATTAATTACATTAACGTCGTACAGAGTTTTTGCTCTGGCGAGTGACGCTTTGCCCATCTTTTCTATCAATAAGGGATCGTCGATAAACGATTGGATAGCGTTTGCCAGCGCCTCACTATCCCCCACAGGGACCAATAAGCCATTTACTCCATCTTCAACCGTTTGCCGGCAACCGGGTGCATCAGTGGTAATTATCGCTCTTTGCATGGCCATCGATTCCAACACGGTTCTCGGTGTTCCCTCACGATAAGAGGGCAATACAAAAACGTCACACTGCGCAATGAAAGGTCGAACATCGGCTTGTTTACCATGGAAAATCAATAGGTCTTGTTCAGTCCATTGCGCCATCTGTTCTGGCTGTATTGCCGTTGGATTTTGGTCAAACCAGCCCACCACGTGACAATCGACAGCGACGCCTTTCTGTTTAAGTAAGTGCATTGCGTTAGCAAGCTCGATTATACCTTTGTCTTTCAGAATTCGGCCGATGAATAAAAGCTGTAGATTCGGCTGCTCTTGCAGTGCCTGTGGCGTAAAGCGGGTCAGGTTAATGCCCGACCCGTTCACCACGCTGCTGTTTTGCCGCTTAGCCAATCCCAATTGTGTAAACAGCAAGCAGTCATCCTGATTTTGGAATACGACCCGATGAGCACCATTGAGTCCCAACCGATAAAGTTGGCGTAATACCCATGGCAGTAGTGTGCTAAGGCCACGTTTTTTCCCGGTAAAGGCGTAGCCCAGGCCTGTGATGAGCGCAAGTCTGGTTGGAACCGCTGCCCAACGCGCTGCGATTTGGCCATATATACATGGCTTTATCGTGTAGGTCATAACAACGTCAGGACGCAGGCGCCTGCAAAGGCGAAACAAATAAATCAATAAGCGTAAGTCAGCTATTGGATTCATCCCGGTTCTTTGCAAAGGAATATCCACAGTAGTGGCACCGAGCTGTTGTATCTCTGTTTTAATCTGCGTAGTTAAATCAGGCACGGCAACGGTCACCTGATCGCCACGAGCGATACAAGCTTGAATCAAGTCGCCACGAAACCCGACTACAGAGTCAGGATAACTTGCGATTAGTAGTACATGTCTAGCCTTCATGGTAGTGCGCCCACCACAACTGGAACATTAACACTCCCCAAAGGTGGTGGTGCATGCCGCGTTTTTCTTTCAGATGCCAGTGCCATATCTTGCGTATTTCTGACACGTTTAACAAACCTGAACGAGCCAGCGCCGCCTCACTGAGTAACGACTCCGCCCAATCCCGCAACTCATGCCGTAACCAATGGGAAATGGGCACACCGAATCCGGTTTTAGGTCGGTTCATCACCTCGTCAGGCACGAATTTGTTAATCACATACCGCAGAGGCGCTTTGGTCCTTCCCTGATGGATTTTGTGACTTAGGGGCATACTCCACGCGTGAGCAATGAGGTCTTTGTCTAAATAGGGGGTGCGCGACTCAATGCCACAGGCCATCGAAGCACGGTCAACTTTAGTCAGGATATCATCCCGAATATAACCCAGACTGTCGCTGAGCATCATATTCTCGCAAAAGCCTAGGCTCGGATGCTGCTTATATTGGTTGGCTAAACCAGATGGCACAGGATGCATCGGTGGTTGGTCCCAGAATGAGATCATTCGCTGATACATATCCTCATGGTCCCGATAGCCCATTACATGTCCCAGTTTATGGATATATTCAGCGACCCTTGGCCTGCCGGTAAATTTGTTGATCACGGGGGCGACGGTGCGATCCAATAGATAATGCGGTAAACCGACCATCCCAGCCCCTAATATTGATCTGAGTTTGTGGGGAACGCGTCCCAACTTACTATCCATTGAAGGACCAAAGGTATAGCGGTTATAACCTGCGAACACTTCATCACCACCATCTCCGGTCAGAATCACTTTCGCCTGCCCCCTGACTTTGCTAAACAGAAGCGTGGTTGGTAATTGAGAAGAATCTGCGAAGGGTTCATCATAGTTAAATGGCAGTGCATCGATTAAACCCAACATGTCATTGGCACTGACTTGAATCTGTTGATGGTGCGTACCGAGTCGATTGGCGACATCTTTGGCGAAATCAGCTTCGTTATAGTCTGCAACGTCGTAACCCATCGAATAGGTATTTACACGTTTATCCGTGACTGCACGCATGGCACAGACCACGGCAGTGGAGTCAATCCCGCCACTCAGAAAGGCTCCGAGGTTCACATCGGCCAACATCCTGCGATCGACGCTGGAATATAACAATGACTCGGCCACTTGCCAGTTGGCCTCATAGCTTAAATGCTGATTATCCAGGTACCGCTCATCGATAACCGATTTCAGTGACCAATAACTCGTCTCAGAATTAGGATTAAAGTACTCTTTCTTTCCTATGTTAAGCGTCACTGTGCCCCCGGGTGACAGCTTAAAGACATCGTGATAAATACACACATCATTGGGCACATAATTGTATTTAAAGAATTCACCTAACCCCACAGGGTTAATTTTAAGGCTGGCTTTGTCATACGCCTGCAAGGCTTTCAGTTCAGAACCGAACACTACACCGTTTCTGTGGTTCCAGATATATAATGGTTTTTCGCCTAGGCGGTCGCGGGCGAAACTTAATGTATGGCTTTGTTTATCATATAAAGCCAACGCAAACATACCATCACAACGGGAAAGCGCCTCTCGTAAACCATGCTGCTCTATCAGCGCTAGCAAGACCTCAGTATCTGAATGCCCCCGCCATTGACACCAGCCCTGCCCTTCCAGCTCGTTCCTGAGTTCGGCAAAGTTATAAATCTCACCATTAAATACAATCTGATAACGCCCAGACTGACTTTGCATCGGCTGCGCGCCAGCATCTGATAAGTCCTGAATCGACAAACGGGTGTGGCCAAGGAAAACTTGCCTAGCGTCATCCTGAAAAAAGCCAGTGGCATCAGGCCCGCGGGCGCGGATTGCTGCGACCATAGCAGTCAAACGCTGCCTGTTAGTGTTCATATCCCTTTGAGGTTCGAAACTATAAAAGCCGGTTATCCCGCACACTTCTTGGTTACTCCTACAACATCCATTGGGGGTAAATTCCGCGCCGCTTGGAAAGCATTAAATCGCATGAAAACGTAAATCAAAAATGGAAAGTACATCAGCTTTTGCCGGATTGCGATGCCCGAATTTGCCGTTGTGGTAGCCATCATCAAGGTCATTAGGGCAAAGTAAAATACCGCAAACCACAGTAACAACCCTTTATGTTGCTTGAAAAACCCCACAAAATTTCGATTACACATCGACGCAAACATACACAAGTAAAGAAGGTTTTCACCTGACACAACCAGACCCAGCATATTCTTTGCGTCAAAAAACAGCGGCCTGAAAAGGTAGGCAAAGATCTGACCCGGAAGACTTAGTTGGGTAATATCCAGCGCACCTCCGCCTTCCTGATTGTGCTCCGACTGTGTTTCCATTTTCTCACTGATCGCTTCGACGGATAGCTCGGACAAACCGACAAAACTTAATACAAAGGGCAGAAGGGCTAGCAATGCGGCAGCCATGATACCTGTAAGCATCACCTTTGTGCCCTTGGTAATCTGTTGCCCATCAATCAGCGCGGCGATACCCAGGCACAGCAAAATCACCATGCCTACATGAGGCCTTATCATCATGACCAATCCGATTGCCATGGCTAGTTTAAGCACAGGGAGGGGTTTGAAGGTTAATCCATAAAGCAGATAACACAAGGGTAAAAAAATCAATGAATCCTTGCCAAGCGCGCTGGTCCAAAAACTGAGGCCCGGTAAGAACAACACCAATAATAACAGTGCCCCATTACGGTGTTTTGAATAGGGTAACACAGCGAAATAGAGATAGAGCAAACCGAGAAATCCGCTGAAACTAAACAACAGAAATAATGTCACTTTTTGCAGGCTGAACAGGCTTTGCACATTCGCCACAATCCATAAAATGAACTTGGTGCCAGGTTCAAAAGGGACTGCGCCAGCCAGGCCCGTGGCATACTCTGATCCGACCCTAAAATACATGTTGGCATCGGCCGGCATGGTTTTGATCATTTGGTAGTACAGCAAGCAAAAGCCGGTGTGATAAGCGAACAATGAAAGCATAAACAGCCAAGACGCAGATGAAGTCTGCCTGGCTTGCAATTGCATTGCTTTAGTAGCCAATAAGCCAACACTGATCACTATGATTGATGTATCAATAATCATCACAGTTCACCAATGAGAGAACCATAAACGTCTTGCCAGTGTTGCGTCGCTATGCAGATATCAAATCGCTGGTGAGCAATCTGATTGGCATGTTGAGCAAGACGACGTCGGGCAGATGTGTCTAAAAGATAAAATTTTCGCAACGCCTGCACCATCGCGACACTGTCACCCGCGGGGGTCAGGTAGCCGCTTCTGCCGCTATCAACGATCTCCGCGCTACCGCCGACATTTGTCGCTATGACAGGGGTTTTATATGCACCGGCTTCAATCAGTACTGTCGGCAAACCTTCGTGATGGGATGTTTGTACTAAAACGTCAATGTTGGAGAAAAAACTCTTCAAATCAGAGATTAATCCCAACATCACAACCTGATTAGTTAACTCGTGCTCGGATATAAACTGATTAACGTATTGTGCTTTTTCTCCGTCACCCGCGATGAACAGTTTAAAAGGGATACCACAACGTTTTAATTCCAGCGCCACCTGGCAGAGTTGCTCGAGGTTTTTCTCTGGACGCAACTTAGCTAAAAATCCAATGCGCAAAAAATTGGGGTCAATAACCTGATCATCAATGCTCTCTGGGGCAGGGAGTTCGATACCATTGTATGTCACTATATCGTTTGGTCCGAACAGTCCTTCTTGCTGATATTTAATTAATCCTGCATGGGATACTTGGGTATTGATGTCTGCAATGCCTTTGGTTTTCTTATACAACCAGTGGAGTTTTCCTGAAACCTCAAACACACTGTGAGCCGTACAGATAAGACGAAAGCGCAGAAGCGGTTTGATCAGTCTCGCTAGCAAATTGGCATGAACCATATGGCTATGAACCAGATCAGGTCCGATACGTTTGAACAGTGCTAGAGCTTTAAACCAATCAGCAGGCCTCAGCTTACCCCGCTGCATACCCAGTGTATGAAATTGAAATTTAACCTGTGCCACATCAAACCACGGCTCAGATACTGACAGCATCGACACCACATGAACGTCGAAGTCATCAGCAAATTCAGTCGCTAAATTCGCGACCTGTAATTCCGCTCCCCCCTTATCGAAGCAGGTTATCAGGTAAACGAGTGTTTTCTTTTTTGTCATTGTTATTCTTATATTGAAAATGTCTCGCGGTTTTTCCTTGGTACAATGTCTTTTCCTGGTCCAAAAGCGGACATTGCTTTACAAATGTTTTGTACAAATCACCGTACCACTTTTTTTCTCCACGATTTGCGCTAACTTGCTTAATCGACTGTCCTAAAAAGTCACTCAGAGCTTGAAGGTTTGATTCAAGGTCTTCAAGGCGCACAACAAACAATCTGTAT
The DNA here is from genome assembly GCA_964228145.1 of Alteromonadaceae bacterium. Classification (GTDB taxonomy): domain Bacteria; phylum Pseudomonadota; class Gammaproteobacteria; order Enterobacterales; family Alteromonadaceae; genus Pseudobowmanella. The sequence continues at coordinate 17,219 of CAXQZJ010000101.1, forward strand.
TTCTGATTTTCAATCACTTGAGCTTGGCCAGGTGTAAAACCGTGCTTAAAGATATCAATACCTGTTAACCGGCGTATCTCATTATCGAACCAATGCTCGGCGTAATCGTGGTTGAAAAAATCCCGATAACATTCAATCAGCAGGTCCAGGCCTTCCGTTTTCGCATTAGCATCAAACTGACGAATGTAAGCAGATAGCCAATGGGCAAGATCCTGAAAATACATAGAGCGATTGCGCGCGATGGGGTCTCGGACCACACTAACAATATTAACTTTTGTTCTTCGCTTAATCGCCCAACGTTTAAAGAAAAAAGGCAACTCATATCGGACCCAGCCCTTAACACCGCGGCGCTGAATATTAAAATGAGGTGGACAGGTACTGTTAGCATACAAGGTGTGAATGTTTATCGCGCCTTTTAAGCTATGCTCGAGCATTGTCGAACCCACCTTACCCATTTGGTAGATAAGTGGTCTTGACTCATCACGGTACTCACTAACCATGTCGGTAAATCTTTTCAACACTAAGGAATCCTCACGCTAGGCAGACAAAAGAATCCATGTCGCAAGCGCACAACAAAGAATGCTCCGATGTTCTGAAGCGCGACGGTAAGGCTCAATGCCACAGCACCTCCCAGCACTCCCCACCATAAGGTCAACACTGGCACAGTAACTAATAAAAATAAGCAGACCAACAAGCTCAAAAATTTAAGATCGCGCTCATAGCCAGACATCTTCAATAATTGCTGTGACGGACCCGTTATCGCATTGATCAACTGTCCTACTACCAACACCGTTAATAACTCCCCACCATCAGAAAAAGAATCACCGTAAAGGCTCATCACTTGCTCAGGGAACACCAATAAGGCAGCCAAAAAAGGTAGCCCAACCAAAACCGACAACAAACTCGCCAGTTGCGCCTGACGTTTAAATCCGTCGAGATCTCCAGCCGCATAGCGCTGTGCGAAACGGGGCGCAACGACGAGGTTAATCGATACTAGTGCAATGCCGACAGATGCAGCCAAGGTATTGGCAGCCGACAATATTGCAAACTGCGGTAAAGTCACGAGACCTGCAACAATCAGCAGCCCGCCCTGAGCGAGAATAATGCCGATAAGGTCAAGGGAATAAAATTGCCCGGACGCAGGGAGCGCTGCAGGCTTTTGTTCACCTTTAGTGGCTAATCGTCGCCATATCATTAACGCAGAAACAGCGACACTTGCGAAAAGGCTAAAGATATAGATATACAAAAATACGCTGAAGGTTACATTCAGGAACAGTAACACTAAAAGTAAACTCAACGGCACAGCCAGTGATTGTAAGACAGAGCTCACGGTTGCCTGATGAAAGCCCTGTAGTACATGGGTGTTACACAGTAATATTGCGTGACCATATAATATCGCGGGCAACACCAAGACAATATACTCTGCCTCTTGTGCGTCAAAATAGGCAACTGTCCAATCAAAAAAGACCACTAAGAGTAAAACTGTGCATATCCACGCCAAGCTAATTCGCTTTAACGCTGACAACCAGCGACCTTTTATATAACCTTTTTCACTATCTATACTTGTGCACTTAAGCAATACAGAGGGCAGCCCTAACGACACCACTAAAACCAGTACGCCCACTACATTCAAAAGTAAAAAGTACTGACCTGCTGTTACCTGGTCAAAATCGCGGGCAACAAAAATTGCCAGCATCAGAGCACTAAAAGCGCCCGCAAGTCGTGTCGAAGAAGTCAGAAAGAACGGCAGGACGGTTCTCAGCATGGCACTATTCGCTGACCAGTATTCACACAGGATATTTTGGTATTGATCATGATGTTAGGCTTATTCGTTTTGGTTATTGGTGCCTTCTTATAGAAATTTACCATAGCCCGCTAGCCATGGAAATGAGTAGATAGGCCCACATCTATAAACAAATTCAATGCCGGTCCGTTTGCGTGATAATAACGGGCATAAAAAAGGCGTCCGAAGACGCCCTTTTCTCATGGTGCTGATTAGTAATCGTCGTTATATTCACCGATTACATAAGATTGATATTCGACGCGAGTAATTACATGGTCGTCGTTGGTATCAATTTCATCGAAGTTTTCCAACACTTCCGGTTGTTCCGCTTCATTACGTGCTATTTCACCGTCTCGGTCAGCATCCATTTTCATGAAATCGGTTTCAACTTTCGCTTCCACTTCCGAATCCATCGTCGTTAGTTCACGTGTGGTTTCTACCTTCTCAGTTTGAGTGACAAGCACATTGGTTTTGTCCTCGCCATCCATATGCTGTTCACGCATCTCAATCTCTGCTTCAGTTTGCGCTGAGGCAGTTAATAGATCCGCTTCAAAGGCCTCTGGTGTGGACGATTTAAAATTGTCATATTCTGCATGACTGATACGGTTATCGCTGTTGGTATCCATGCGAGCAAAGAAATCAATAATGTCATCATCATCAGCCTCTTCGCGAGAAATATAGCCGTTCTCATCATTGTCTAATGCGGCGAAAGTACTTTCGATAGGATCCACATCATCAGCGGCCAAAGCGCCAAATGCGAACATACCTGAAATTAAAGTTGCTAGTGTTAACTTTTTCATGAGGTTTCTCCGATTGTTTCCGCTTTATTACTGCTACGGGGTTAAACGTTCGAAGTAACTACATCAGCTTCCATGCCAAAACTAAAAATTCGTAATTTCAACCACTTAGAAATTTACATTCATTCTGGTATGTAAAATATTCACGGTTGGCAGGAAAGAATTCACCACCTCGACAACAATCCTTGGGTAACAAATCCACAATTTAAGCGATGACTCACCATTGTTGACCGGACATCATACACTACACCCTTAGGTCCACCATTGCTGATATACACTTAATCAAGGCGCGATCACTCAGTATTGCAGGACCAATACCGAGCAGGGTTGGCTAGCTTACAGAGCCTCACCTACCAGTACGGTGTGCTACTTTACTCGCGCTATCAATATTCCCGAACCCAGGGTGTAGTCTTCGCTGATATATTCGGCTTTAGTGCTGCTATTTAGCTTTGTT
>CAXQZJ010000102.1:0-43294 GCA_964228145.1 Alteromonadaceae bacterium
AGTCATGGAAGTCCCAGCGGAAGCCGATTGTGTAAAAAGGCTCATCAACATCCAATGTGTTTTGTGCAGCATTGGTACACACGGTCAAGACATCCAAAGATGTGCCCGTGTTGGTAGGAACATTATATTTGGCGACTAAAAACTCACTTTCGTCTTTGTTGACCCCGTAAGTCGCGTGAATCATCTTGTCATCGAAGCGCTTACCCACGGATAAGTACCAGCTGTCCTGATCGGGGAAAATCGTATCGCTGAGATCAAGCGTGGTGTACTCAGCAATCACAACCCAGTCATTGTAATCAATTTGTGCACCAAACTCTGCAAAGGTCAGGGTGTCGCCGACGATTCCTATTTCATCTGCAATCATAGGATATGGGCTACCAGCCCATCCGGCTTGCAGAGCCGCAATTTGTGTTAGCGCGCTATCAGACGGTGCCTCGCCAATAGGAATGTCCGCATCAGTCTGAAAATACGCCGCGCGCAGAGTCAGCCAGTCATAGTTCCAGGTCAGGGATGCGCCGAACAGGTCACTGAATTTGGTATCCAAAGTGGTATCGCTGATTGGGGTGTCCTTGTCATCGTTGACCCCGTAAATGGCGTGGAAGGTCACGAATGAATCGCCGACCACGGTGCTGTAAATTGAGCCTATACCGTCGAAGGTGTCAAATACCGCATCATAAACAGCGCGGGGTGGGCGGAGCCAGTGGTAGGCGTACGATACATCCAGGTAATCGGAATACAGGTACAATGGTGCCCGCTGGCGACCAAATAATAAACGCCATTCATCACTCACATTGTAGCTTAAGTAGGCCCAAGTGAAATCTGGGTCCCAGTCGTCCTCACCGCGCGCCATTACCTGCACCACAGCGCCAAGGCCATTACCTAAATCTGAGTTTGCCTGTATCGCGAACAATGAGCCTGGCGACATGCTGAAGTCATTGTCGTAACCAAGGAACATTTCGTTATCTCCGCTGGTCTTGCCGGCGGCTACGGTTGCAAATCCCGAAAAATTAATTTCGGCCTGAGCACTAGTCGCGAGCGCACTAGCCAGAACAGCTGCAATTAAGGATTTTTTCATAAGGTTTCCCAATGTGTTTTTCTTTTGTAAAGCACACATGCGCTGTCACGCGCATAGCAATAATTGTGCGTTTACCTAACCGGTTTCTTCCTGAAATGATTTCCCTGCTCTGAACGAGCTAAATGGCCGTGCAAAGCCTATCGAGGGGGAGTGTAGTAAGAGTTTTAAAATTTTACCAATTGATCGCGAATAATTGTCAACAAGTGCTTACTCATTAATCAGTTAAGCGCTGATTAATGAGGTTTCTAAGTCTTTAACCCAAGCCTGTATGCGGGCGTCGGTAAGATCATACTGGTTTTCATCATCCAAGCTCAGTCCAACGAATTGACGTTTGTCTTCTGTCAGGGCTTTTGATGCAGTGAACTCGTAACCGTTATTCTCAGTAAACCCAATGACGACAGCACCTTGATTGGTCACTTCGTCATGGAGCATGCCCAATGCGTCTTGAAACCAATCGGCATAACCAACCTGGTCGCCTAATCCGAATAACGCGATCACTTTACCCGTCAGGTCCAAACCGCGAATATCCGACCAATGGGATTCCCAATCTTCCTGTAACTCGCCAAAATCCCAGGTAGAAATACCTAAAATTAATACATCGAAATTGAGCATTTCAGCCAGTGGTACATCTTTAATATTGAACAGTTGAATATTCAGTAATTGGCTGCTTTGTTGAATTTTTTCTGCTGCCATTTCGGTATAGCAGGTGGTGGAGCCATAAAACAATCCGACATCCAATTTCATTACAGCTTCGCTCGCGAGGGAAATAAAGGCAGTTATTTTGCGTTGCACGCGACCTGAAATCAAATTTTAGCCGCAACACTTTTTCCTTCTTTACATCTCAAATTTGCTGGAGGTAGCGGCATGTCGCTGGTAAAGTCGGAGTTAGTCATAAAAAGTGGTGAAAAAAACAGCACCCGATACGTTGAAAGAGGCGTTCAATGTTTGCGTATATTGCCCGGCAGCCTATTTTAGATGCCAACATGGATGTTCAGGCTTATGAACTGTTGTTCCGCGATGGTAAAAATAACTGCTTTCCGGATATCCAGCCTGACGAAGCAACTTCGAAAATTTTAACCAACAATTATCTTACGCTGGGTCTTGAGGAGGTAGCGGGGCACAAAACCGCGTATATCAACTTCCATAAAGATACCTTGCTGAATGATTTTACTTCGGTATTGAATCCAGAGCACGTCGTGGTAGAAATCGTGGAAACTATCCCAACCACGCGCGAAATGGTTGAAGCGTGCAAACGAATCAAAGACAAAGGCTATACGCTGGCACTGGATGACCATAACTTTGATCCTCGTTGGGACGTGTTCTTACCTTACATCGATATCGTCAAAGTCGACACGCACCGTGCTGATATCGCAACCATGCAGCGGGAGTTACCACGCTTTCAACAAGCAAATGTTAAGCTGGTGGCTGAAAAAGTGGAGACCCGGGAGCAATTTGATGCCATGAGTAACCTTGGCTTTGATTTATATCAAGGCTACTTTTTTGCGCGTCCACAGGTAATCAAAAACCGCAATTTACCGACCTCTAAGCTTGCCATGCTGCAACTGTTGCAGGAAACCTCGAACAGTCATTTTGATATGCAACGGGTGGCGGGCATTTTTGAGCGGGATGTAGGGTTAACCTACATGTTAATGCGCTTTATTAATAACCCGATGGTCAACAAGCGTTATGAGATTACCTCAATCAAGCATGCGTTAAATTACCTGGGTGAAGTCGAGCTTAAGAAATTTATTGCGCTGGTATCATTGGCTAAAATCGGTGAAGACCGCCCCTTTGAACTCCTCCATATGTCGTTGGTTCGAGCCAAGTTTTGTGAACTGTTGAGTTTGCAGCGCAAAGACAACGATAACCCACCAAAGGGCTTCTTAGTTGGCCTGTTTTCCCTGCTCGACGCTATGTTGGAGCAAGATACCCGCAGCGTTGTTGCCCGCTTACCCATCGACAAAGAAATTAAAGACGCTTTACTCGGCAATGATGGCAGGCTGCGTCGATATTTGCTCACTGCCCGGGCATTTGAGAGCGCTAACTGGCTAAATCTAATCCGCTTATCGAAAGCACTAGAGGTAGAACAGCGCACTTTACATCATTTATTTAATCAGGCGATCGTGTGGGGAAATGGCATACGCCAAGTGGTTTCGAACCATTATCCTAAGGCGGTGGTCTAAGCGCGTCATTTTGTTAGCGGATGTAAGTAAATGTTAATAATGACGCGGCTTTCAGGGCAAAATACGATAAACCGACAGTTATGTCGGTTGAAGCTTTTGTGACACTAGTGTTACCTTTTTTTGGGGGTGCTACACTCTGCTGCTAGATGCATAGGGGAGGTGTACACAGTGACATCACAGAATAATCTCGCACAAGATTTGTCAACGACCATGGAAAATCTGCAACACATAGACGCGTTTATTGATGCCATGTGGGTAGAGAAGGGTTTGAGTACCAATACCGTCAATTCTTACCGTCGTGATCTGCGTCAGTTCGCTGAATTTTTAGATGCTCAGGGTATTCTGCTGACACAGTTTAGCGAATCCGACTTAAACGGGTTTCTTGCCAGTCGATATGATCAGGGCCTGAAGCCTCGCAGCATGGCGCGATTTTTAAGTAGTTTACGAGCCATGGTGGGCTATCATGTTCGTGAGAAAGTGCGTGCCGATGATCCAATGGCGCAGGTCAAAAACCCTAAGCTGCCGAAGCCATTACCGAAAACCTTAAGCGAAGCTCAAGTTGAAGCATTGTTGAATGCTCCGACCGGTAAGGACAGTGTGCAACTGCGCGATAAAGCCATGTTGGAAGTTCTGTATGCTACCGGTTTACGGGTTACTGAATTAGTTTCTCTGCAGTTTGACCAAGTCTCTATGGTACAGGGAGTAGTGCGGATAACCGGTAAAGGAAACCGCGAACGCCTTGTCCCTTTGGGCGAACAAGCCATGGATGCGTTGGAAAAATATTTAAAATTTGGGCGAAACTCTTTGCTTAAAACGGACAATGATTGGCTGTTCCCGTCTAACCGTGGCAAGCGTATGACTCGCCAGACGTTTTGGCACAGAATCAAGTTTTATGCACAGGTGGCCGGTATTGGTAATGATTTGTCGCCGCATACTTTGCGCCATGCGTTTGCGACCCACTTGCTTAATCATGGTGCTGATTTACGCGTAGTGCAGATGTTGCTTGGCCACAGTGACTTGTCTACCACCCAAATATATACCCATATCGCCACAGAGCGTCTCCACAGCGTGATATCACAGCATCACCCCAGGGGCTGATTCGCGACGATAATTACCGTAGAATAAGCAAAGGCAGCGTGTTTCACCTGCCTTTGTTTGTATTGGTAACTGAGTAACCTATGAGAATTTTGACCTTACTGATAAGTTTAGTCCTTATCAGTGCCTGTAACGATACGTCCTCGGTAAATGACACCTCTCCCTCTTTACATATAGAGGCTACGCCAGAGCATACGCAAGCGATTCGCACTTTGTTTGAAGAAAATTTGCAGCTGTCGATCAGTGCTATCCGCCTGTCACCCATGCCAGGTTTGTATGAAGTTAGCAGTGCAGAAGGTTTGTTTTATGTCACCGGGGACGCAAAGTTTATTGTTCGCGGTAACCTGTTTAGTATCGAAGATGAGCGCCTGATAAACCACACCGAAAGTGCTATGAACCGGATGCGGGTGGAGGGGCTGTTGGCGTTTAACGACAGTATGATCAGTTATCCGGCCCAAGATGAAAAACACAAAATTACCATTTTTACAGATATAACATGTGGTTACTGCCGCCGTATGCATGGCCAGATCGAGCAGTATAATGCATTGGGTATCAGTATCGATTACATGGCATTCCCCCGTTACGGGTTATCCCATCCTTCTTTTCAGGATCTGGTTTCGATTTGGTGTGCGGCAGATCCTGTTACCGCGATGACCAAAGCAAAAGCAGGTAAGCCGGTCAAACCGGCACAGTGCGACCATCAACTAGAGCAGCACTTCGCTTTTGCACAGAAAATCGGTGTCAATGCAACACCTGCATTGGTTACCGCAGACGGCGCATTGATGCCCGGTTATCTACCGCCCAAACAACTATTAAAAGCATTGGAGCAACAGCGCTAGGCATGAACATCGTCAGACGTAAGCCGTTAAAGCCGGTTACTGGTCTTCAGAATGTGCCGGCGAAGATCGCACAAATTTATGCGACCAGGGGAATAGAGCATGCCGGTCAATTGGATCACTCACTGAAAGCACTCAGTCACTACCAGTTGCTTAAAGGCATTGAGCAAGCGGCAAACATGGTTGCTAATGCAATAACCCAACAAAAATCGATTATGGTGATCGGTGACTTTGATGCTGACGGTGCCACCAGTACCGCATTGTGTATGTTGTCGCTGAACCGTTTAGGTAGTCAAAAACACCAGTACCTGGTACCGAATCGTTTTGACTTCGGATATGGGCTTAGCCCTGAAATTGTCGAATTGGCAGCACAACAGGGCGCACAGTTGATTATTACCGTCGATAGCGGGATTAACTGTATAGCCGGCGTGGAACGGGCCAATGCGATGGGTATTCCGGTTGTTATTACCGACCACCATCTACCCGGAAAACAACTGCCAAATGCCGCAGCCATTGTAAATCCTAACCAGCCAGACTGTACATTTCCCAGTAAAAATCTGGCAGGTGTGGGGGTGGCTTTTTACTTAATGCTTGCGGTGAAGGCAACGCTGCAGCAGCAAGGGTGGTTCGCGCAACGTGTCGCACCTAACCTTGCCGAATATCTGGATATAGTTGCACTAGGTACAGTTGCGGACGTGGTACGTCTGGATGCCAATAACCGTATTCTTGTTCATCAGGGGTTGCAGCGAATCCGCAGCGGCCGCTGTCGTCCCGGTATTCAGGCAATGCTGGATATTGCTAGCAGACCTGCCACCAAGCTCGCCGCCAGTGACCTGGGTTTTGTTCTCGGGCCAAGGCTAAATGCGGCGGGTCGGCTTGACGACATGTCAGTAGGGATAGAATGCCTGCTGTGCAATGACGAATTTCTGGCCAGAGAGATGGCCGCACAGCTAGACGGACTAAACCGGGAGCGCAGAGAAATAGAAGCTGGGATGCAGCAGCAGGCACTGGGTCTGCTTGATGGCATTAACGTCGACAATGAAGCGACCTCATTCGCCATTAGTTTGTATCAAGCGGATTGGCACCAAGGGGTGATTGGAATTCTGGCGGGGCGAATCAAAGAAAAGTTTCATCGTCCTACGGTTGCTTTTGCTCAGCAGGACGATGTGATCATCAAGGGGTCGGTGCGCTCCATCCCCGGTTTACATGTCCGGGATGTATTGGATGATATTCATACCCACAATCCGGGTCTTATTTTAAAGTTTGGTGGCCACGCTATGGCTGCAGGTTTATCTATCGAAGCCAGGCACTTCGATAAGTTCAGCCAATTGTTTAATCAAACGGTTGCACGCTGGTTAAACCAGCAATTGCCGCAGCAAACCCTATTAACCGATGGTGAGCTCTCAGAGCCTGAGTTGCAGCTCGATTTTGCTCGCCATATCAAGCACGCCGGTCCTTGGGGACAAGGGTTTGATGAACCGGTTTTTGACGGTGTGTTTGAGTTGATCAGTCAGCGGGTGGTGGGTGAAAAACACTTAAAGATTCAGGTTCGCTCAGCACAAGGACAAGCTCTGGATGGTATAGCTTTTAACGTTGACCGGGAACAATGGCCAAATGCCTTAGTACGGGAAGTGCAGCTGGTTTATAAATTGGATATCAACGAATTCCGCGGACGCACCAGCTTACAATTGATTGTTGATGCAATCATTGCGCTCTGATTTTGTATTCAGACCCAATAGCTCAACCTCCACAAACGGGCCTTTCTGCCGGCGGATAAAGGCTTGCAACCAATCTACTAAATCCTGATTACTGACGGCATTCACTGCCTGACGCAGCGCCGTTTTATGAGGCTGTGGGGCTAAGTTGTACTGCCAGTTAAACAGCAGGTTGTCGATATGATCCTGTAAGCTTTGAGCTGGCGCACTAAGTTCACTGATAAGTTGAGCGCGCAGCTGTGCAACGCGCTGAGGGTGCAAGGTTAGCTCGATAGCCAGTTTATCCAGTGTGGTATTCATTGCCTTGCGGACATGGGTTAGCTCATGGGGCGTTTGTGCGTACACACCACTGATGATTGCATCGGCCAGGCGCAGTGTCACGAACCCCAGGCTGTAGCCTAATTGTTGCTGCTGACGGAGTTCCTGATATAGCAAGGGCTCAGCTAGGCGGCTAATTATCAATGCCAGCGCTTGCTGTCGCTCATCTCCAACGGCAATACTGACATCTAACAAGGCGTTATCTTGCTGGGCGACGCGCTGAATAATGCAACTTTTTTCTGATAAATCGCGCAATGCAGATCGATACAGCAGACTGTCGGTTTTACCCGGCGCCAAAACGGAGGCTATTTCCACCACCTGATTCAGCTGACTAGGCGTATAATTGCCCACGGCTAAAACCCTTGCCTTGGCATCCTCCAGCATTGCCCTGAAATGGCTAAGCACTTGGGTGCTGGTAAGTGTCTGCAGCCCAGAATCCAGTGCCTGCTGAGAAGGTTCATCTGCACTAATATGACGCGATAAGGCAGGGATGAGTTGATACAGCAATAAGTTTTGTTGCTCCGCTTGCCAGTTGCGTTGGAGTTGTTGTTTAAGATTGTTGAACTGGGCAGGACTAAGGGTTAGTTGCGATAGCTCACTTACCAGTGCCTCCAGCACATCAAGCTGTGTTGCCGTCAGTCCATTGAGGCTGATGGTTACCCCGTTATTGATGTCGACATGCAGTTCCATGCCGGCATGAATAGCCTCTTCATAAATGCTCATAAGCTGTTGTTCAATCAGTTCAGCAAGGATGAGATTGGCCAGGTAGGCCTGGGTACTTTGCTTGCCTAACGCGCTGTTGAGCTGAATGGTCAATTGACCCACTGGCTGAGTAATAGATGTTGGGTGAACAAATTGAACCTCATAATTTTGCATGTTTTGCTGTGTTAACTCGGCGGGCAGTGCCTGATGCAATGGCCAGTCGCCGGCCAAAAAGCGGTTTGGAGGTGGCAAACTAAAGGATTTGGGCGTTGCGCGCTGTGCCAGGTCAAACTGATGAGACAACGCGGTAATGCTGTAATTGGTTTGGCTGAATGGCTCTAGTTTCACTAATTGATTGTGGTGCGCTGAGATATCAAACAGGCGCAGTGTTTTGGATGTCATTTGGGCCAGTAATCTGCGGATCTGTTCAGAATTAAAAGCACCGGGTTGGCTATGTGCAAACCATGGGTTGCTAATCTTCCCATAGGCGACATTTATCGCCATCTGATGACTGAGGCTGAGATCAACGGGCGGCGAGAAATAGGCTTGTTGCAACTCAAATTGCTGCTGAAGCTGCTGATGGTAAATCTCGGGAAGCGGGGATTCGGCAACCATCTCCAGATAATTTAGTACCTGACTGACAATCTCCTGTTTAAAAGCCATGCCTTGAGATGTCAGGTCAATATAAATGCCGAACAAGTGCTTATCGCCATAGTACTTTTGATCGAATTGAGCATATAGACTGTTTGCCCAACCTTGGTCACGCAAACCTGCTGCCACGCCCCCGGCGTGCTCGCTGTTGAGTAACGAGGTGAGATAGCGGGCACTGTCCTGATGATCGCCATCAACCAAAAAGCGTAACTGCAATTCTTCATTTAACTGCTTAGAGGTCACGCGAATGTGCCGCCCTGTAGGCGTAGACTTGAGGTATTGGCGACTGGATGGACGGGAGGGAGTGGCTTTGCGCTCTAATTGGCTCAGGGGCGCAAGTGCAGTCTCAAGTGCGGCGGTAGACAGCGGTGAAACGATGACTAGTGTGATGTTATGGGGCTGATAAAACGTGTGATAAAAATCACGGGTTGCCCGGTACAAGTCTGCAACAGGGTGATGGCCCAAGGTTTGGTGGTTACCCCAACCAAACTGCGATGGTTGAGGATCAGAGCTCAAGCTAAGTGCATCTATGAGTTCAACGGCAACGGCATCATTTTGCTGTTTCATTCGCCATTCTGCGTCCAACGCCGCGATTTCCGCTTGAACGTCGTTTTGATTAAAACTGGCATTGGCCAGCATATCTGCAAGTCGGTGAACCGCTTGTTGGCTCATCGGCGCGCTAACAGACAGATCGAAATGTGTGGTGTGTTGCCGAGTTACCGCTAAACGCTGTCCGTCAAACCGATTAACAAAACCTAATAACGCGTCTTCAGCCGGGTATGCAGCACTACCACGAAATACTACATGCTCCACTAAATGCGCCAAGCCGCCGTATCCGGGGTAATCATCAGCACTGCCTGAGTTCACCAGGGCACTGATGGCACTGTGTGTACTATCATGCTGAAAATGCACCACAGTTAACCCGTTAGGATAACGAAGTACGCGACCGGGGAAAGGGGTGTTGTTTAGCGACTGCGCCAAGGGGCCAGTCTTGTTGCGTAATTGGCAGCCACTGATATCTATCAGACAAAAAAGAGCAAGGCAAATGAACAGAAATTTGGTCAAACTGGCTTTCACTGGGTTGAGCATCCAAGCTGGGTCACGCGTCCGGAGACGGAATTCTACCTTGTTATTTACTGGTCGTCATGTTTGCTTAATCCCAGCCTGATAACGTGTTATCGACTCTGTTTCCTTTGTTGCGGCTTGCTGCCATTGCCGCATTGCGGCTAGATTAAGCAGTCGGTTTCGATAAATACGGGCATCTTCTGACAAGGGCAGGCGATAGGTTTGAGTGACAAACGCGAGCGGGGAAAAATAACAGTCTGCAATACTAAATTGGTCAAACAACCAGCCGGTTGCACTTTGGGAGGTGCATTGAGACCAGATTTGGTCCACGCGGGTCAAATCCTGACGCACAGACTGGGATATTGAAATATCTCTCAGCTCGCGAATATTCATGGGAAGTTGTTGATTTAATGCACTTAAACCACTGTGTAGTTCCGCACATAAGCTTCGGGCCTGAGCCCGTTGTAAGCGATTATCCGGCCATCCCGTGCCTTTGAGGTAGCGTTCGTTCACGTACTCCATTATCGCCAGTGAATCCCAAACCGCGTGACCCTCATCCAATAACACAGGTAATTTGGCGGTAGGGGAATATTGCGCCAAATGCGTTTGTGCATCTGGCGCAGCGATTGATACGTTTTGCTCTTCAAAGTGAATGTTGAAATGGTGCAATAGCAGCCAGGGTGGCAAACACCAGCTGGCGTAGTTTTTATTGCCGATCACCAAAACCGGTGGAGGCGTTAACATAGCGCCTAATGAACCTCTTCGAGCTTATAACCACGGCTTTCAAGCTGTGCCAATAAACCGTCCGGACCTGCCAGGTGTAAGGCGCCGACCATAATGACTTCAACCGGAGCGGAATCGAGATAGGTTTCGATTTGTGGCATCCAACGGTCGTTGCGATCTTTAATTAAAATGGCATAAAAACCCGGAAAATCACGGCGCATTTCCGTCAGCATGTCCTTTTCCATGGCATCGAAATTACCTTGGCGCCAGGCATTACTCAGCGTCGTCATGGAGTTCTCGATGTCATTAAGGTCTTCAAGGGTGTAACGCATAAAGGCATCTTCATTGCCTTCGCCCATCTGACTGATAAATTCAATTTGTTGCTGGGCTGTTTCAAAATACTCTGTAGGCTTATTCTGCTCACGGCTCTTGGCACCGAAGTGAGCGTCCACCCCGGGTTGAGTGTAACCAATACCCTGTGAAGCTAACACCGTAAGGGTGACCGACAACATGGATGGCTTCATAACCATCAGTTGCTGCTTTGGTAAAGCCTTAGACGCGAGGTATTTTTCCAGTTCGGTCATGGTTTCTGGGGAGAGTTTGTCACTCAAGGTGGTGCCATCGGTGTACATCACTTTTTGCATCAGCATCATTTGAGTAGCCGGATCTGACATTTGTGTCTCGTCCGCTTCAAACACTGCAATATCGGCTTGGTCGTAGGCTTTCTCGAACTGCTCAGGTAAAGGATAGTCACTTTGTTTTAACAAATGCATGGTGCCGGCGACATAAACATGGTTGTCGCCTTTTGTGACTTTCCAAACGGGGGAGTCAGCAACAGCGCTGCCACTGGCGATTAATAATAAAAGGGAACATAAAGAGGTTTTCATAATCCTGTCCATAGGCGGTTTTGAAGAAATCAGAGATTAACTGTTAACAGACAGGGTTGCCAGTGAAAATTGTATTAAATATCAGCAATATCGATGCGAACTGCTGAGCTAATAAGCTGATTCCATATGACTTTGTAAAATCAGGCAGGCGGCGACACTGTCGACTTTTTCTTTACCGAGTTTTTTGAATCCGCCTAACTCGAAAAGCATAGATCTGGCGTCTGCGCTGGTGAGTCGCTCATCGCACAGAGCGACGGGCAATCTGTATCGGGCGTTTAAACGATTGGCAAATTTGCGTGCCAAGCGGCTGACATCTTGCTCAGTGCCATCCATGTTTAATGGTAAGCCCACCACTAATTGTTGCGGCTGCCATTGTTCAATAAAGTTCTCGATCAGCTGCCAGTCCGGGATGCCATCGCGCGCTTTAAGCGCAGGTAAAGGCGCTGCTGTGGCGGTGATCATTTGTCCTACGGCAACGCCGATGCTACGGGTACCAAAATCGAAACCCAAGAGGGTGGTAATAGGCTTATCAGGCACGGCCAGCGTCCTGAGTCAGTTGCCAAGGCTCAACGCCCAGCTTGCGCACCGCTTTATCCCATTTTTGATGAATAGGGGTGTCGAACAGTAAGTCTGTGTCGGCCTCAACGATTAACCAGGCATTGTCTTGAATTTCTTGCTCCAACTGACCCGCTGACCAACCGGCATAGCCCAACGCGATGATTGTCTGACTGGGAGCCTTGTTATTTCCAAGATCCTCAAGAATGTCTTTTGAGGTTGTCACCATGATTGACGAATTTACCGATAAGCTGGAACTGTACCCGGGTTTGGGGCTGTGCAGAATAAAGCCACGATCCTGACTTACCGGACCTCCCGCCACAACAAGATGCTCTCCCCGTTTGGGGTCGACCTCACCTTCGATCTTGGTTAGCGCCAGTAACTCTTTTAAGGTCATTCCTGCCGGTTGGTTTATCACTATGCCCATCGCTCCTTCTTCATTGTGCTCACAAATATAGGTCAGTGAACGTTTGAAAAAGTCATCCTGCAAACTAGGCATGGCGATCAGAAAATGATTTTCAAGGCTCTGCATTGGTTTATCCTTCCACATCCAGGCGACGCTCAATAGCATCAAACAAGGCGCCAGTAATACTGATGGGATAAGCTGCTTCAATTTCTCGCACACAGGTTGGGCTGGTGACATTGATTTCGGTAACCCGATCACCAATGACGTCGAGTCCGACAAACATCAGTCCTTTTTCGACCAACTTTGGAGCGATTCGTTCTGCAAGTGCTTTGTCTGTGTCGCTCAACGGCTGCGGTCTGGCGCTGCCGCCGGCAGCTAGGTTGCCTCGTGTTTCGCCCTGCTTTGGCAACCTGGCCAGGCAATAGGGCATCACCTGACCATCAACAATAAGGATACGCTTGTCCCCGTCGCTAATGGCCGGTAGGTAACGCTGAAACATCGCATACTGCTGTCCGTTCCGAGTCAGGGTTTCAATGATAACGCCGAGGTTGTTGCCGTCTTCTTTAACACGGAATATTGCACTGCCGCCCATGCCATCAAGGGGCTTACAGATAATATCCTGGTGCTGCTGGTGGAAGGCACGGATCAGGCTGTCCTGACGGGTAACCAGCGTGGGTGGGCATAAATCCGCAAACCAGGTGGCGAATAATTTCTCATTGCAATCGCGCAGGCTTTGAGGTTTGTTAACTACTAAAGTACCGTTGCGCTCCGCTAACTCCAAAATCTGTGTCGCATAGATGAACTCTTGATCTACAGGCGGATCTTTACGCATTAAAATCACGTCAAGACTGTCTAATGGCACAAACTCCGGCTCTTCCAATTGATACCAGTTGTTAGCATCTTCTTTTACTCTGACAGCCTGAGTGCGGGCCATGGCAATGCCATTGTCTATATAGAGGTCGGCCATCTCCATGTAGAACAACTGATAACCACGGGACTGGGCGGCCAATAGCATCGCAAAGCTGGTGTCTTTTTGTATTTTTATCTGACTGATGGGATCCATCACTATGCCGAGTTTTATGCTCACAATATTTGCCTGTTAGTGATCTGTTGTATCCAATGTAGGGCTTAACTCGGCATATTCAAGTCAGTGTTGCTTCATTGCGGCCTGGTTGCGGGATCTTAAAGCATGGTTTTCCTGAGTGTATTTTCTGGATTGCCAAAGGGCAAAAGGGACGCCGATCAGACTCGGCAATATCCAGCTGGCAAGTTGTAGCTCTGGCCACTGGGCAAAAAGGGTGCGTCCGCCAAAGGCAAAAAATGCAGTATAGGCACCTATTCCAGAGCCCAGGATATGTCCGATATGTTCTTTCAACCAGGTTTTCGGTGGATGGGCGTCAGCCATCGCATAGCGCAATATACCTATGCCATTTAACAAAGCGATAGGTCCGAATATCATAGCCAAAATATTACCAGTTTGTAGGCCTCGATAAAGTGCCAATACTGCCACTAAAATCAAGCAGGCAGGTAACCAAAGATAGCCTGCACGGCGAAGCGCCTGATGTTGCTGTTTGACCCGCAATACCGCTTTAGCCTGGCGTAAATTGCTCCAGATTAACAAGCTAAGCATCAGCAAAAACAAATATTGCATCTGAATATTGGCGATGAACAACTCTGCTGAACTGTAGTGACTCGGCACATTGGGATAGATCGTTAAGGGCATGGCTAAAACCATGCTGGAGCTGATGACCCCACTGATGGCCGTAAATGTCATGGTGTGCAGATACCAGCTGCCAAATTTGCGATGGGCAGACCCACCCTTGCGGGACAAACAAGGGATCCAAAATAATCCCAAAGATAGGCTGCCTGTAACAATATGTGCGAATACGATTGTTGCGTGAATAGCTTCCATGTGTGTGCTCCTGAATGTCAGTAGACGCTATTATGGGCTGTCATAACGTATCACTGGAGTGCCAAAGGTCATCAGCTTAAAAATGACTTTTGGCCTATTCATTTGGAACACTATACGGTCATAATAAGCCAATGAAATGGTTTAAATTAATTGATTTTGAACGCGCCGCAGCGTTGGTGACCTGGCTGTGTGTGAGCATGTCCGCTGCGTATTTCGGCATACGTCAATATGGCGCTGATCACTGGCGCGTGTGGTTAAGCTTGTTGCTGTTTGTCTCGATTGCAGCGGGTTTTGTGCGCCTGACTAAAGACACGGATAAACAAAACAGCCGTAAGGTGGCGCTGTTATTTGCTCAGTACCTGCTATCTATTGCGTGCTTTTGGGTTTTACCCTTCAACTATCTGGCTATCTTTGTGGTCATTTGGTCCGCAATCGTGCCCTATTATCTGTCATGGCAAAGGGCTGTGTTGTTGTCCCCCCTATTGGCGCTGCCGTTAGCGCTGAGTATGACCTTTTACTGGCAGCAGCAGGGCGGGTGGCTGACCGCATTATTGTTTTGGACCTTTAATCTGTTTGCCATGATGATGAGTCGTGCTGCCATTCGTGAAACCCATGCCCGTGAGAAAGCCGATCAACTGAACCGTGAGTTAGTCAGTGCGCAACAATTACTGCGCCAAGCCAGTCAACAAGACGAACGCCTGCGCATTGCCCGTAATATCCACGATCTGCTGGGTCACCACCTGACTGCACTGTCGATCAATTTACAAGTCGCGGCGCATAAAAGCGAGGGCGAGGCGTTAGACAGTATCCAACGCTGCCATGCGTTGAGTCGTTTGTTATTGTCTGATGTCCGTGATGCAGTTGCAGACATGCGGGAAAATGCCTGTTTAAACTGGTCGGCAGCGGTGAGTGCACTGTTTAATTTACTACCAAGCCCACGCCTTAATTTGGACGTGGCGACAGACGTCAAAATCACCGATATCTATATGGCTGAAACCTTGTTGTACTGCGTTCAGGAAGCCCTCACCAATACGCTCAGACACACGAATGCGACAGAATTCAGCGTGACCTTGCAGCGCAATCAAGGGCAATTATCTTTAAAGATACATGACAACGGGGGGGCACCCAAAGCCGTTCGTCACGGTCATGGCTTGACTGGCATGCAAGAACGCATAACTGCAATGGGAGGACGCATGCACACCCATTGTTGCGCCGATGGTCTAATGTTGTGCTTGCAGATTCCGGAGCGCGACTGATGCACAAGATTTTGTTGGTCGAAGATCAAATGTTAGTTCGCGAGGGCATCAAATCGTTGTTAGCACTGGATGACAGCGTACAAGTGGTGGCAGAAGCGCCAGATGGCTCCTTTGTGTGCGAAATTCTGCGTGATCAAAAGATTGATGTGGTCCTTATGGATATTCGTATGCCTGGTATGAACGGTATCGAGGCGTTGCGGGAAATGCAGCGGCAACGCTTGGAGGTGCCGGTGCTCATCCTGACCACCTTCGATGACCACCAGCTGGTGACAGAAGCCATGCAGGCAGGAGCAAAAGGCTATTTACTTAAAGATGTATCCTTATCAACCCTGATTGAGGGAATAGAACAAGTCATTGGCGGGCACACATTAATTCAGCCAGCTGTAACTGAAAAGGTGTTAAGGGGGTTACAGGGCCTGCCCACTCACTTTGAATCATTTTCCCAACCTGAGCCATTAAGCACGAAGGAAACTGAAATTTTGCGTCTGGTGGCCGCCGGCTACAGCAATAAAGAGATTGCCGATGCGGTGTTTAAATCGACCGGAACGGTGAAAAATCAGGTATCCGCCATTATCGCAAAGTTAGGCGTTAGAGACAGAACCCGCGCTGTGCTAAAAGCAATTGAATTAGGCTGGTTATGATTGCACTTGGCATCTGAAACTCAGTGACGTATCTTGATAATAAAATATTACTATTAATTTTAATATCAGGAATAACTGGCATGAAAAAAGTAGCGTTGATTGGTCTCGTATGGACACTGGGAGTTGGGCATGGGCTGGCACAGACGAGCGATTTTTACGCTACCAAACTGGACGTTATGCCACCGGTGGCGGCGAGTTACGCGCCTACTTATACCCTATGTCCGACTAGTGACGGGTTAGCCGTCAACCACCTGAGTTCTGAGCAGATTGACTATTCCCGTCCCGGCTGGGAGTCTCGGGTGGCGGCGGATTGGCAGGCATTCGGTGATAACCCGGCCAATACCAGGGTTACCCTTATCGACATCCGTCAGTCTCAGGGTAAGCCAGTATATCGCTACTTTTCCGATGGCCGACACGATCAACTGTTTGAACCCTGGAGTGCATCTAAGGTCATGAGCATCACAGCAGCAATGGCGGAAATGACTAAGTTTGGTTTACATGGGAACAGTCGTGTCGGCAACACGACCTTGTCCGATATTATTACCTCGATCCACAGTTATGCCCCCAGTGGGGTGCTCGAAGGCGACTCCAATGGGCTGGCCACATACTTACTCAATCTTGCCGGCAGAGACGCGGCGACCGCTTTGTTCCATGATGATTGGCTAAAGCTGACCAATCAATCAGTGCGAATACGGGGTGCCTACGGGGTAACACCATATCAACCGTTACCGCCGCGTTGGCAGCAGGGATCGTTGACGGCGATGCCCCAGGTATTCCAGCCAAGCAGCGCTGACCCCGGATATCAAGGCTACCGATGTGAGGAGTGTGGCCTGACCGGTAACAAACCCATGACAACTCTGGCGATGGCAGAATGGTTGAAGCGCCTGGCGGTGCACCAGGCCGAACCTACGACCCGTCATCCTGGATTGCAGCAACAGGATATCCATTTACTGTTTTACGGTGATGGTAAAGGGCAAAAGGGCATGTCAGCAGGAATAAGCCGAATCCTTCATGAGGCGTTGAGTCAAGCATTGAGCGACAGTAATGCAGCGCAAACTGTGTTGGATCAGCAGGCTGGCGATTGGCGAATTTGGCAAAAAATCGGCTGGGGCCCCAGTGAGACACGTCAATCAGGAGAAGTGGTTCTGTTAGCTCAAGTATGTTTACCAAACCTTAACGGCGGCAGAGCCTTTACCATTGCAGCTCAGGCCAGCGTGCCAGAACCGACTCAGGCCTCAGTTGCCCGGGCCGGGATGAATTTGGCCGCAGCAATGCAACAAAGTATCCGCAAATGGTTAACCTTTGACTAACTTAGGGTTGTAAAAATAAAATATTCCTACATAATCAGAAGAAATAAATAAATCATTATTGGTGTTGGTGGGGATGAACAAAGTTGCTGGTTTTATTGTAGCGCTAAGTGTCTTATTAACAGGCAACTCTGTCAGTGCGTCAGACGTACCGGGTGTGACGGATGCTATGTTTTCTGCTCCATACTGGGTTAACAAAACCAGCGCCGCTGATCAGCTATTGATGTCTCGCCAGGATATTCAGCAAGCCAACCAAAAGCTGGTCAGTGAAAACCCGTTTGTGGTTGATCCGCTGGCTCAGGATGCCCAGCTTAGTGGCGAAAAGTTACGCGATAAGGTGTTGAGTATTAGTACAGTACCTTCTGGCGCGCGTTTTTACCCGGATGGTCGTCAATTGACCGCTGAAGATTATTTGGCCTATCAACAAAATCTCAACCTTGATGCCATTGTTGCAGTTAATCCTGTGCGTTTCGCTGTGGTTACCCAGCGTAGCGCGTTACGGACATTTCCAACCACTGACCGGGTGTTGAACAGTGGCATGGATAAGGACTTAGACAGGTTTCAGGAAACCGCGGTGTTTCCTGGCGAAGCCGTAGCAGTGTTGCACAGCAGCCGAGATGGCGAATGGGCGCTAGTACAGAACTATCATTATCTGGCGTGGGTAAAGCGCTCAGCACTGGGGTTTGCCAGTCGCGAACAGGTTGCAGATTTTATCAACAGCGAAGATTTTGTACTGGTGACCGGTGCAAAAATTTTCACTACTTACAACCCTGAGGATAACCGTACCTCAGAGGTGCAATTAGACATGGGGGTTAAACTCCCTCGCCTAACCATCACGCAAAATCAGTTAAAAGGTCAAAATCCCTATGCAAGTTATGTGGTTGGGTTACCTGTAAGAGGTGAACAAGGTCAGTTGCAAGTCATACCAACCTTGATTGCCAAAAGTCCATCAGTGAGCACTCACTATCTTGCCATGACCCCATCGAACATTATTCGTCAGGCGTTCAAATTTTTAGGTGAGAGGTACGGCTGGGGCCATGATTACAATGGCCGCGACTGCACCGGCTTTGTTGGCGAAATTTACAAAACCTTTGGCCTGCTTATGCCGCGTAATTCTGGCCAACAAGGCAGCGGGGAATATGGGATCAACTGGCGTTTCGAAAAGAATCAGTCAGCGCAGGTTATCGCTCAACTTGCAGACGCCCAGGTGGGGGATCTTATCTACGTGCCGGGCCATGTAATGATGTACATCGGCAAGGTAGATGGTGAGCCATTCGTGATTCACGATGTCAAAGGGTTGTCTTATTACGATGCGCAAGGTGAATATTATCGCGGTACGCTCAACGGTGTGTCAGTAACACCGGTATTGCCTTTGCAACTCAATGCAAACACCGCGTATACCGACCGTATTTATGCGATTAAACGGGTAGCAGTAGAGGCCGTTAAATGAAAATAACCCACATTGAATTCGCCTGGTTGGAAGTGCCGTTAATTACGCCGTTTAGCACAGCGTTGCGAACGGTAGATCATATCCGCGATTTGGTGGTGATTTTACATACCACCAATGGCATGCGCGGCTATGGTTCGGCACCGGCAACGCCAGTTATAACCGGCGACACCCATGAATCGATTAAAGCCGCAATTGATCAGGTATTGGCGGCGAAAGTCATCGGCCGCGATATGGATGAGATTGAGCAGATCTGTCACGATATTCAGCAGGCCATGCCACACAACTCCAGTGCTAAGGCAGCGTTAGAAATCGCCTTATTCGACTTGTATGGTCACTACCGAAACGCACCCTTATACCGTTTACTCGGTGGCAACAGTAATAAGTTAAAAACCGATATTACCATTAGCGTTAATTCGGCTGATAAAATGCTGGCCGATTGCGAGGCAGGCCTCGCCCGTGGGTTTGACGTTCTTAAGGTAAAAGTAGGCAAACAACCGCAACAAGATATCGACAGTATTCGCCGTATCTACCAGTTAACTGAAGGCCGGGCCAAGGTGCGTCTTGACGTTAATCAGGGCTGGCAAGTGCAGGAGTGCATCGACACCATGCAAAAACTCGAGGCCGAAGGCATCGAACTTGAGTTGATTGAGCAGCCGATTCACTACCGGGATATCGAGGGTATGCGGCGTATACGCGCCGCCATTAAGACCCCATTGATGGCGGATGAGGCGGCATTTTCACTAAATGATGTACATAACCTGATCGCCCGTGACGCTGCAGATATCGTTAATATTAAGCTGATGAAAAGCGGTGGTATCTCGCAGGCTATTGCGATCGCTGAACTCGCTAATCAGTCGGCTATGCAGTGCATGATTGGCTGTATGTTAGAGGGCAGTATCGGCGTTGCAGCAGCATCTCACCTCGCCAGTGGTAAGGCGGATCAAATCACATTGATTGACCTGGATGGGCCATCTTTGGGTCAATATGATCCGGTCAAAGGTGGGTGCACTTTTGAAAATGCCAATATCACCCTTGGAAGTGGCCCCGGGCTGGGTATTTCACAAATCGATGGCTTGCGGGAGTTTGCATGAGTAAGCTCGCACACATTACGCTGCTAACCTTGAGTTTGATCCTCAGCAGTTGTGCTATTGAACCTTCGTTGGTATCCAAGTTTGATGCCCGTCAACTGGTTTTGGTGGTTGCTGAGGATTGGCAGTCTCAAACAGCTCGTTTGCAGCGCTTTTCACGACTCAACAACGCATGGCAACCCGATGGGGCACCGTATCAGGTCAACCTGGGACGTAATGGTTTAGGCTGGGGACTGGGACTGCATGCTCCCCAACAGGGTAGCCAGAAGCAAGAAGGGGACGGTAAAGCGCCAGCCGGGGCCTTTGCAATGCCTCAGGCATTTGGATATTTGAGCCAAGCGAATACCGCATTACCCTATCAGGCAATGCACGCGGGGCATTATTGTATGGATGTAAACAGTTCGCCTTATTACAACCAGATTATCGATAGTGCCAAGCTAGGGGAACAAGCCGTGGCGGGTTCAAGTGAACCTATGAGATTAGATATTCATAAGCAACAGCAGGTTTACAAGAAAGGGATAGTGGTCGCCCATAATCCTGACAATATCACAGCACGGGGAAGCTGTATTTTTATGCACCTTCAAGCCGGACCGGATGTGCCGACCGCCGGGTGTACATCGATGCACGAAAAGCACATGGATGATTTATTGGCCTGGCTACAGCCAGCGCACAATCCGATATACGTGGCGTTACCAGCAGACGAGTATCAGCGTCTGATGTTTGCCTGGGGTTTACCTGATATCAGCCAGTTACAATAACGAAGACTATGCACAACTATACAACACTGGATCTATTTGTTTTTGCAGCCTACGTGCTGCTTATTCTGGGCACCGGTTGGTGGTTCAACCGGGTTAAGGTCAACAACAGTAGTGATTATTTTTTAGGTGGTCATGCGATGCCAACCTGGATGGTGGCGATTTCGGTATTGGCGACCTCACAGTCGGCAGCGACCTTCCTCGGTGGTCCTGACCAAGGCTATCAGGGGGATCTTAGTTATCTCGCGACGAACCTAGGCGCTTTTGTCGCCGCGTTTTTTGTGATGCGCTTTCTAATCCCCAAGTTCTACGAGCACAAAGTATTCACTGTATACGAATTGCTGCAGCAACGTTTTGGGGCAAGCGCTAAACGTCAGGCTGGATTGGTGTACTTATGCGGTCGGGTATTTGCCAGCGGCGCGCGTTTGTATATGGCAGGGATTGCTGTAGCAATGATTTTATATGGTGACATTCAGCCAGGTAGTGTGTTGGCAGCGATCGCCATTCTCACTGTAGTTGGCTTGCTATATACGGTGATGGGCGGCATTCGTACCGTGATCTATTCCGATGTTATTCAGTGTGCGGTGTACGTCAGCGCGGCCTGTTTCGTGGTTTATTTCTTGATGGATGCGATTCCGGTTTCAACGGGAGAGATCATTGAGGCACTGCGTAACCCACCGGCAACCGAAGACAATCCAAATCCTGACTCGAAGCTGGCCGTGATCAAAACCGGTTGGGATATGTCGTCATCAGGGGTCTTTAATATCTGGTCTGTATTTACTGGTTTTGTACTCTTAAATATTGCCGCCTTTGGCTTGGATCAGGACATGACTCAGCGGGTACTGACCTGTAAAAATGCCAAAGAGGGTGGCAAAGCGATGTTGTTCTCTGTGGTACTTGTTGTGCCGGTGATGTTCCTGTTTATCCTGATTGGGTTACTGCTGCATATATTTTATCAGCGGCCAGACCTGATGATGCAGGGTGGGCAAGAATTACAACAGAGTTTTGATGGCGAAAAAATCACCATCTTTATGTATTATTTGCTTAATGAAATACCTTCAGGCGTACGGGCTCTGGTCACCATTGGGATCATTGCAGCGGCGCTGTCTACGCTTAACTCCGGATTAAATTCAATGTCATCGGTGTTGATTCAGGACTTGTATCGCCCTTGGAAAGCACGACGCGGACAGAACCTTGAAGAATCAAAGGCGGTTGCAGCCGGGCAATGGGGTATGGTGCTGATGGCAACGCTGCTGGCTGCAATGGCAACGCTTTGCTATTACTGGCAGCGATACACTGATATGCCACTGCTAAACTTTGCGTTAAGTGTCATGGTGTTTTCCTACTCTGGCCTATTGGGTGTTTATTTTACCGCGCTGTTTACACAGCGAGGCAGTCGTCGGAGCGTGTTATGGGCCCTGGTTGCAGGCTTTTTCGCGACATTAATGTGGCAACCGTACGTACAAGCTGCTTTCGTACCAACACAATGGCAAATTGATCTCGGCTTTACCTGGCAATTATGTTTTGGCACTACGGTCGCGCTTATTGTGTGTTTGTTAGGCAAACAGCCTCAGGACGATAATCGAGAACAAACGCTGATCGTAGAGGAGCCAGCATGAAAGCAAAGTATGCGCTAGGCATTGATGGCGGTGGGACGAAAACGGTCGCCAGATTGGTTTGTCTGGAGACGCAGCGGCAGTGGCAGCGAGATGGTGGTCCATCATCCTTGACCAATGACTTAGATAGCGCCTGTGACGTTATCAAACAATTAATTGATGACCTAATGTCACTGGCTCAAGTGTTTCCCTCTGATCTCTCTGTAGCGCTGGGGTTAGCGGGCGCAGGTAGCGAAAGTCGTGTTGCCCGTTTACGCCAACACTTAAACTATCCTTTTGTCGCGTTAACCGTTGTGACCGATGCAACAACCTCTTTGTATGGCGCTAATCTGGGTAAACCAGTGGCGATTGTTGCATTGGGTACAGGCTCTGTTGCGGCACGATTGACTGAGGACCATCAACAGGTGATACAGGGCGGCTGGGGGTTTATCGCCGGCGATGAAGGTAGTGGTGCCAAGCTGGGTTTAGCTGCGGTGCAAGCACTGATAGCGAGTATCGATGACCCTAATGGGTCAGCTTCGATGTCTCCGTTGCTGGAAAAAATTGCCAGTACCTTAGGTTCGGATCGCGCAACCTTGCTGGCTTGGGTTGCAGAAGCGACTGCCAGTCAATATGCCAAATTAGCACCTTGGGTGTTTGAATTGGCCCCTCGTTGTGAGGTTGCGCAACTGTTGGTTGATCAGCATTGCCAACAGGTAGTTGAAATGATTGAGCGAATTCAAAATGGCAGTGACGTTAAGGTTGCGCTGCTCGGCGGTTTGGCTGCCCCTACGATGAAGTGGCTGCCGGATAATTTATCAGCAAGCATTATTACTCCGGCAGGTACTGCGCTGGATGGTGCGGTGACATTAGCAATAGAGGCCGCAAAGCAAAATAAACAGGTGAAACAATGAATAAGTTTGAACAACCGCAAGGCGAACTGCTTCAGCAAATGGCCAGCATTATTTCTGAGGGGCAAAACCCGGATACCCTTGATATCGATCTTCTCGATACACCTGCTTTGCTGGAGAAGATCAATCGCGAAGATCAGAAAGTGGCGCTGGCGGTAAAAGCGATTTTGCCCCAGATCACTGAAGCGGTTGACACTATTGTGGCAGCGATGAAAAAGGGCGGTCGCCTGCTTTATATTGGTGCAGGTACCAGTGGCCGGTTAGGCGTATTAGATGCGGTAGAATGTCCACCTACCTTCAGTGTCCCCGCAGAGCTGGTGCAAGGTATTCTGGCCGGTGGTGAGGGGGCAATGTTCAAAGCAGTGGAAGGTGCTGAAGACAGTGAAACACTGGCAATCGAAGACTTGAAGAAAGCCGGATTGAATAGTAATGATGTGCTGGTTGGTATTGCTGCCAGTGGCCGCACACCTTATGCGGTGTCAGCAGTAAAGTATGCCGGACAAATGGGGTGTAAAACCGTGGCATTGTGTTGTTCCCCAGACTCTCCGTTGGGTCGCGCGGCAGATATTGAACTCGCAGTAATCGTAGGCCCGGAAGCCCTAACTGGCTCGACCCGAATGAAGTCGGGCTCCGCACAAAAGATGATCCTGAATATGTTGTCAACTGCCAGCATGATTCGGATGGGTAAGAGTTATCGCAATCTGATGGTTGATGTGTCAGCAAGCAACGAGAAGTTGCGTGCCAGGGCTGTGCGTATCGTCATGCAGGCAACCGATTGTGATCGCGACACCGCAGTCGCAGCGTTGGCGCAAACTCAAAATAACGTCAAACTGGCCATATTGACTGTCTTGACCGGCGTGAGCGTGA
Organism: Alteromonadaceae bacterium; assembly: GCA_964228145.1. Lineage (GTDB taxonomy): Bacteria > Pseudomonadota > Gammaproteobacteria > Enterobacterales > Alteromonadaceae > Pseudobowmanella. The sequence goes on from CAXQZJ010000102.1 coordinate 23,994, forward strand.
GTCAGGGCCAACAAATGTTAGATAGTGCCAATGGCTTTTTGCGCCGTGCTGTGGAACAGCAGGGAGCCTGAAATGAAAAAGCTGTTATTGGTATTCCTTACTCTGGTGATAAGTGCCTGCCAAGCGACGATGAATAAACCTCAGGGGCCTGTTTTGGGGGCTGAAAAATCACCCGAGTATTTGCCGTTATTGGCGGGTAAGCGGGTCGGCTTATTGGTCAATCAAACCTCGACGGTGGAAGGTCAGCACCTATTGGACTTTCTACTCAGTCAGGGTGTCGATGTGAAAATGGTGTTCGCACCGGAACATGGTTTCCGCGGTGAGGCCGATGCTGGTGAGCATGTGGCAGATGGTAAAGACAGCAAAACCGGCGTGCCCATCGTGTCTATTTATGGCAAAAACAAGAAGCCTGCAACCGAGATTATGCAGCAGTTGGATTGGGTTATTTTTGATATCCAGGACGTTGGTACGCGTTTTTACACTTACATCAGCTCGATGCATTACATGATGGAAGCGGCTGCCGAGAACAGTGTTCGCTTTATGGTGTTGGACCGTCCGAACCCTAATGGCCGCTTCACGGCGGGTTTTGTACGAGAAGAAGGCTTTACCTCGTTTGTTGGCATGCATCCAATCCCTGTCCTGCATGGCATGACAGTGGGAGAATTGGCGCAAATGATCAATGGTGAGGGTTGGTTAGCAGATAAGCAGCATGCAGCTTTGACGGTCGTGACGATGGATAATTATCAGCACAGCCAAGGCTACGATTTACCGATTAAGCCAAGTCCTAACCTGCCCAATAGCCAGTCTATCCAGCTGTATCCCCACCTTTGCTTGTTTGAACCTACGCATGTTAGCGTTGGTCGAGGCACCCCGTTTCCTTTCCAGGTACTGGGCCATCCCACCGTGTCATTGGGTGATTTCCAGTTTACGCCTGTATCGACAGCCGGCGCGAAAAACCCTAAGTGGAAGGATGCACAGCTAACCGGAATGGATTTGCGCTCCTCGTCGCTAGAGGGCTTCGATTTGAGCCTGTTAGTGCAGTGGTATCAGGCGTTTGATCAAGCGGGTGAAGAGTTTTTTACCTCAGCGTCTTTTTTCGACAAGTTAGCTGGCACGGATAAGCTGCGCAAGGCATTAGAACAGGGGCTAACAGCAGAACAAATCAATCAGTTGTGGCAAGCGGATGTGGCTGCCTTCAAGCAGCAACGACAGCCCTATATGCTGTACCCATAAACAAATTACCTGATTGGTAAAAAGCCGCAATGACTTAGTATTGCGGCTTTTTTTTATCTGTACCCTGGTAAATGAGCAATAAAAACGCCGGTGACTGAGACATGACCGGCGTTTGACGATATCGCGAAAAAGTGGGCAGTTAGCTTTGCCTGAATTCGCTGACTAATGCATTGCTGTTTTCCAGCATCTTTCTTCCCTGTCGTGAAGACTGCGTGATAGCGATAAATAAGATATCGATAACAAATTCTTGCGCCGTTCTGGCTAGAATTGAAGACAAGCGAATCGATTCTTTTTCCGCGACAGAAAACAAATTAACCTGGGAGGCTTTTGAAACCGGGTTAGCAGCATACTGAGTAATACTAATCACCGGGCATTCGTTTTGGTTAGCTCTGTGGACGGCCTGTATCACTTCCTTGGTGTGGCCTGATTCACTGATGGCAATCACCAGGTCTTCTTTACCGGACGTTGCAACGTATGCCAATTGAGCATGTCCATCGGGCTCGGCAACTGCGGCCATGCCTAACTTTTGCAGCTTGTAGGCAAAGTCTTTTCCTACTAATGCAGAGCCACCCAGGCCTGTAATCAAGATACGACGGGCGTTTTTCAGCAGTTCAACAGCACGTTCGAAACTGGCTTCCTCGTTGAGGTTCTTTGTTTCGTTCAATACGGCGAGTTTACTATCAAGTAGCTTTGCGGATATCTGCGACAATGAGTCATTGAGTGTCACTTTACTGTGCAGGCGCGTTTCGGGGGATTCACGATTGAGCGCATCAATGACCGCCATCTTGAACGCCGGATAACCTTTATATCCCAGTTTCTGCGAAAACTTCACCACACTTGACTGGCTAATGCCGACAACCTTGGCAAGTTCACTTGAAGATAAATCCCGAATCGCGTTGGCTGAGTTGATGGTGAAGTCAGCCAGCTTGTTCTCGCTTTCCGACATCGTTGAGCGTAACGCTTTGATTTTTGCAAATGTGGTCATACATTTCCCTGGTAATATTTTATTATTCGCGGAGTCGTCCGTTATTCACTCCACTTGTCAGGCAGGGCACGATTTTTAGGGACATCTCTTTCACATAATATGCCCTGAATAAAAATAGTGCCATAGCCTGAATAATTTAATCCAACATTTTTGGTTGTTATTCCATGTCAACAGTTACAGGTAAGCTGCCTTGTAGTGGAAACTGCCCGGTAATTGCCTCTGCCAATGCACGTAGTGATGGCGAGCTGATGTTTTGCTCACTGGCGCGCACTCTGTATGCGTAGCTGGCTAAGGTTGCATCTGCAAGTGGTGCAAACTCACTGATGGCATAAGGGGTACGCAAACTAACAAACAAGGTCTGCGCCTGCTGTTGTTGTGCTTGGCGCATCCAGGCCTTCATTGTGTTCCACTGAGTGTCTTTGTCACTGCGCTCGCGCCAATTGTCCATGTCGTCCATCCCGCCTAATTCGGCCAGGCTCTGACGTGGGCTTACGTCAGCTACGATCAGCACATCGCCACTAAATTCAGCAGGGGCAGGTTGTTTGGCCTTTATCGCCAATGAGTGACAATGAATTGTCCAAGCCGGCTTAATGGTGCTGAGGTATTGCTGAAATGCCGCACACTTTTGGGTATCGGGCATTAACACATCCAGCGATAACTCCGCCTGAGTCAGTGGCAACATGCCATTATTGGTGACCTGAGTAATGGCTGCGCTGGCGATATCCAGCTCAACCGCTTTACTGCGGGGATCGCTAAGTTGCTTGGCAGCTGTGGCAATCTGCTCACTCAGTGGCTTATCGAAATAGTTTAGTTTTTGCTTGGTAGCTTTAATGCGTTGCAGTGATGCCGCCAATTCCTGTTTATTTAACGTGCCGTTCTGATACGCCTGAGCGGTGCGTTTTATCATGTCTTTCAACGCTTGGATATCTTCAGGGGTGCGGATGTTGATGGGCATCAGAGCGACGTCGGTACCGGCTCTGAATGTTTGTTCTACAGCAGCCTGTTTGTCAAAGAATTTAGCGATACCTGCCATATCCAGTGCATCAGTGATGATTAATCCCTGAAAGCCCAACTCGTCTCTGAGCACGTCAGTGAGAATTTTACGCGACATGGTCGCAGGCAGCAGGGTAGGTTCGCCTTGCTTGGTCGGGAACAAGGTATCATCTAATGCCGGGTATTGAATATGCGCGGTCATTACCATCGCAGGTTGGCTGGTTTCAATAGCCTGCTTAAATGGATACAAATCCACTTTATCTATCTTGCTGCGGTCATGTTCAACTTTGGGTAAACCGATATGACTGTCAACACTGGTGTCGCCGTGACCAGGGAAGTGTTTAACAGCCGCGAGCACTCCTTCGGCTTGAATGGCGTCGACTTGCGCCGCGCCCAGTCGCGCAACTACCGTGGGGTTTTCGCCGTAAGAGCGAACATTGATAACAGGGTTTTGCGGATTAACATTAACGTCTACAGTGGGAGCAAAGTTAGTGTTGAACCCCAGTACTTTTAATTCTTTGGCAGTGATTTCGGCACTTTGATAGGCCCAGCGTGTCTGATGCTGTTGATAGGTGGCACCTAATGCCATATTGCCCGGAAACGCGGTTCCTACACCGGCGGGTAAGCGCATTACCCGGCCACCTTCTTGATCAACGCCGATAAACAAAGGTGCCATGTCTGCGTCTTTAGCGGCTTGTTGCAGATCGCGGTTAAGGCGAATGATTTGTTCACTGGTCTCGAGGTTTTCACTGAACAGTACTATGCCGCCGATGCCTGTGTCCTGGATCATATCGCGCAACTCTTCAGGCAACTCGGTAACAGCTTGTTTACAATGCTTGCCTTGCTCTACGCCATTAGCACAAAAATAACGGATATCGACCATAAACTTTTGTGCGACGTCGCGTTCTATGGTGTTAAAAGAGGTGGTGGCACAACTGGAAAGTCCCAGTACAGATAGTCCAATGAGGGCGTGTTTAAGCATAAATCCTTACTTCTTAAAAAATAAAATCCGGTAGCCGTGTGACTACCGGATTTTTTTAGGGGTTAACATTCATCGTTAAGTGGTCTTAGAAAACCACGTTGAACGACAATTGCAGACGGCGCGGCGAGTAGAAGCTACGTGCTTTGCCGAAGTTCTCAGAGTTTTCGTATGGGTTGATTGCATAACCTGTTTGACGATCAAACACGTTGAACAGGTCGGCACGGAACTTCAATACGAAATCTTCGCTGATTTGGAAATCCTGAGTATAGTTCAGGTCCAACTGCCAATGGCTGGCACTACGACGGCTACCTGCAGGCTCTGCATAACGGTTAGTCGCGGAAGAGTTAAAGTTATAGCCATAATAAGCGGCTGACCATTTCTCCCAAGGCTGACCAGACTGAGCTAACAGGTATGCACCAATGTTGGCATCCCAGTCTGTGGTGTAGTAACCATAGATCTTCAGCAGGTGAGGTTTGTCACCTGAAAGAGTGCCGTATTTGTTATCCCAAACGAAGCGACCACGTCCATCACCGTAGTTTGATGAGCCAAGGAAGGTATTGGCATCGTTAACTGCGGTGGTGTTGTCCTGATCGAAGTTACCGTAGTAGTGGCTCCATACGTAGGACGCGTTGACATAAGTGTTGTCGCCACGGTATTCCGCTTCAAGGCTCACTTCCCAATACTTGGTGTGGCCGCCATCAACTTCTGCAATGACGTAAGAAGAACCACCGATGCCGGGTTCGCCATCAACACCAAAACGAATGTCGTTCAGGTTAGGGATGTAAAGACCACGGTCAGCAATTTCTTGTGGCACACCACCGCTTCCTGGGTATTCGCCATACAAACGGGCGTTGTTTGGCATATCTTCCCAGAAGTGAGAGCCACGGCGGTGACGTACGTGAGCACGTAAGTTCACACCGTTTTCGAGAATTTTAGTACCACCTAAGGTGATTTCATCCACACGACGTGGGCTCAGGTTGTCATCAAACAACTTACCTGAAGAGCCGTTACGCGGTTCAGACGCCAAGAAGTCGCCGTTCTCGTCGAAGTAAACATTCAACAGGGCACGGGTGTTACGATCCCAGGAAGCAGCACGTGATAATGAGCTTGCTTCAGGGTTGTAGCTGGCGTAGTTGGCAAATAAAGTTGCATCAGATGCGTACTGCCAGTTGATACCTAAACGCGGCTGAATCATGTCTTTCCAGTCGGTTTCGTACATTTTGTACTTTTCGCCCGGTGCCAACTCATAGCCAGATAATGTGCTACCGTTTTCACGCAAGCCCTGACCGTAATAGATGTCTTTACTGACTAACACACCGATGTTGTAAACAAAGTCACCGTGTTCGATGGTATCGTTGATTTCAAAGTTGAAATTCTCCATGTAAGAGAAAATCGGTGAAACAACGTTGCCGTCGGCATCACGGAAGCTCATTTGCTCGGTAACAGTACGGTAATAGTGGTTTTGAACTGGATCTTCCGGGTCAGACTGACCGCCGGTGTAGACAATTGATCCCCAACCGTTAGACAAACGAGACAATTCTTCTTCACCTTCGGCCCACTTAAAGCCAATGTGAATATCGTGCAACATGTCACCAGTGTCGATTTGATGCTCAAGAGACAGCTCAATCAGGTCACGAGCGAAGTTTTGGTTACTGATGGTGCTGTAAGCGCCAACACCGCCGCCACCGATAAGCTCACCTTCATCATTGGTGTAGCCATAGGCATCAATCAGAGCTTGAGCGCCAACATTGTAGACAGAGTCTTCAGGTTCGGTCGGATCTAAGGTAGGGACGCGCAGGTAACCTTGTGAAGCCAGGTCATTGATATTCAGCGATCCACCTAATACGGGTACTACATCAACCATAACATCTGGGGTACCGGCAGTTTCAAAATCAAAACGGCTGATTAACCAACTTACTGAGGTGTAATCACTGATTAACCAAGAACCATCGAAAGTGATGATATCTTGCTTCGCTTGATCACCTACAGAGACCGAATCTGCTTCGGTGTAGCTAATAGAGGCACCTTCAGATTTACGGTCAGACGTTCGAATCGACGCGTTTAGCAACAAATCGGCTGTTGGCGCCCAGGTTAATTTTCCGAAATATTCGTCACGGACAGATTTAAAATCTTTGGTTGGACCGTAAACTGTTTCTTTGTTCGCTCGTGTCACTTCAGGACGGTAGTAAGAAGCATAGAAGAACAATTCATCTTCCAGAATAGGACCACCTAAGCTTGCCGTTAACCAGCTCTTGTCGAGTGTATACGGCACGTCGCCCAATACATCTGATACAAAATCTTTGTTTTGCAGCTTGTATTCAACGTTACCAGAGAATTCGTTGGTACCGGATTTAGACGTACTGTTGATTGCAAAACCACCGCTTCGGTTGAAACCAATCGCCTTGGCAGCACCACGGTCCATCGATACGTTGGCAATATCGTGCGTCGAAGGCTCAGCACTTAAGTTACCAAACATGGGCAGCGATAAGTCAGCACCGTCAAAACCGTACTTGTTGTCTGCGCCAGAGCCACCCGCTGATGGACCCAGGGTACCGTTTTCTGTGTATTGCACACCGGGTACCAGCTTTAACAGGTCACGATAAGTTTGGCCGATTGGCAGGCTGCTGATTTCGTCTTCGCCCAGCGAGTTACTCAGTGACGAGTTACCGATGCTGTACATCGAGGTGCCGGTTACTTTGATGACTTCAATATTATCGCTTGCCGCCTGACCCATATCCACCATAAGGCTGGATGTTTGGTCTAGCATTACACGGGCTGATAACTGCAGTGTTTCACCTGCTTCGGTGGTGACGACAACCGTGTAGTTACCGGGTTTTAAAAATGGGAAGCTAAAAGAACCATCTTCACGGGTTGTGATTGAACGGGCTTTAGGCATAACAGCACTGGAAACGGTGACTGTCGCGCCTGCGACATTAACCAGGCCATCGTTATCAGTTACTTTACCGCGTAAACCACCGACATCTTGCGCCATTACAGGTGCACAAATCATGGTCGCGGCCAGAGCAGTAGAGGTAAGGACGGGTCGTGAGCGCCAACATTGCTTGAGTACCTTTAGCAATTTGGCAGGAGGGAACCGGTCATTGGTGTTCATGTTGTCTCCTGATACCTTGTTATTGTTTTATACGTTTTGTGAACATCCGAGTGGGTGAATGTGTCACTTATGAAGTAATCAGCGGAATCTGACGGGATAGGCAGATCCATGCCCAATAGCACTTTTTTCACTGATTATTCCTTTATTGCCGCTTATAAATTAAGCAGATTAAAAAACGTAAAGCAAGAATAATTTATGATTTATTGTTTCTAAATTGTAAAATTTTATATTCATTTGGTTATTACATCAGCTAGTATGCGATAACCAAAAAGGTTGCACATGGACGACAGGATGAAGTGCCCCGTGAATGCGATAAGCACCGAACGGTGAACTAACTTGTTGTCACTGTTTATATTAGGGTTTTGCCCAATCCGACTGTAAACGCCGCAATGCATAAATATGCCGCTTGATTGATCTTGATCAATTATCAGAGTCGGTGATTAAATTTGCAGCAGTTTTATGGTCAATTCTTTTGCTTATAAAAGAATAAACTATTCAGAGACAGTTCTATTAGGGGAAGTAATATGCGGATACCAAACGCACCTGGCAGGGTAACAAGAATACCGGTTTGGCTGATGTCATGCCTGACGGTACTGCTAATTGCGGGGTGTCAGCTTTTGCCCATGCAAACCATGCAGTCTGCTAACTACAGCGAGCGGGTTAAGTTTCTGATTTTGCACTACACAGCCATTAATTATGAGCGTTCTGTACGGGCGCTGGTGGATGAGGGTGGCTTGAGTTCTCATTATCTGGTGCCTGAAAGTGATGACCCGACTTATCCTCATGACGAATTACAAGTATTGCAGTTGGTTGACGAGCACCAGCGGGCCTGGCATGCGGGTCGTAGCTACTGGCAGGGGAGGGAAAACCTGAACGACCAGTCTATCGGCATCGAGATCGTTAATGTACCAACTTGTCAGCGCTTACGCACCGATGTAGAAGGAAGCCAAAGTGCACTTCAAGGCCAACGTGAATTTTGCTTTTATCCTGATTACGACCCTAAACAAGTGGATTTACTCGTCACACTGATTAAGGGGATTTTGGAACGAAATCCGGATATCGGGCCAACCCAAATAATCGGTCATTCAGATATTGCACCGGGCCGCAAACCTGATCCCGGTCCGCGTTTTCCTTGGTATCAGCTGTACAAAAAAGGTATTGGCGCTTGGTATGAAGAGCAAACAGTAGGTAAGTATTGGCAGGACTTCGCTCAGCGCCTGCCGGAAACCGAGGTTTTTCAGGCAGCACTGACCGCTTATGGCTACAAAGTGGCGGAAACAGGATTAATGGATGCCGATACTCTCAATGCATTAAGCGCGTTCCAAATGCATTTTTTGCCGTGGCGTAGCGAGAGCGATTATGACGCCCGTGTTGCAGCGGTGCTGTTCGCCTTGCTCGACCGCTATTTTCCGAAAAAAGCAGCGACACTGATGGAGCGCTATCACAGCAGCACGCCGACTATACCCAAACTGGTTAGCATCCAACATGGACAAGTTGATCAGTGGTTCCCTGAAACGGAGGAACAACGGAGTTCCCGTGAATGGGTCAATGACAAATTGCCGTTTAAAGCCTATCAGGGTAAGGGCACGCTGATCATTGACAATGAAACCGCTACATCGGCAGATATTTATGTCAACGGTGAAAAGCTGAATATCACTCAACCGTTCGATGCCTATCAGCAGTATCGTTATAGCTTGTCACGCCGAACTCGGGATGGGGTAAACACCCTGGAAGTGAAAAATGTGTTGCCGGAAGGAAGCCGAATCAAGGTACGTATTCCTTATCCTCAACTGGTTTATGAATCAGACAATCAGGCACGCTTTTCCCGTGTTGACGCCTTGATTGAACAGGAAATCGAACAAGGTTTTCCCGGCGCAGTGTTGTTGGTGCTCAAAGACGGCAAAATCATAAAAAATACCGCCTATGGTGCGCGACGTTTGTACGCCGATGGTGGAGAGCTTTTGACTAAGCCAATTCCGATGTTGGCGTCAACACCCTTTGATTTGGCATCGAATACTAAAATGTTCGCGACCAACCTTGCATTGATGAAGCTAGTGTCGGAAGGCAAGCTGGATGTCAATGCACCGGTTAGTCAGTACCTCAAAGAGTATCGTCACGGCGGGCGGGAAATACGCACCGTTAAAGATTTACTGACCCATACCGCAGGTTATGGCCCGCAGGTGCGTTTTCACACACCACAAAACAGTTATGGAGAGATGTTCTTCTCCCATGACCAAGCGACCACTAAGCAATTGATTAGTCAGCGCGTCCCGTTTAAACATGCCCGCGGTAAACGTCATGTATACAGCGATACCGATTATATGCTGCTAGGCATGTTGGTCGAACGGATCACTGGCATGCCTCTGGATACCTACGTAGAAACACAAATTTATCACCGTCTTGGGCTTAAAGAGACCTTGTTTAATCCATTATTGAAAGGGCGAATGGCCTCGCGGTATGCCGCAACCGAGATTCATGGCACAACGCGCGATGGTCGGGTTGAGCACGACAATATTCGCGAGTATGTATTGCAAGGAGAAGTGCACGATGAGAAAGCCTTTTATTCCTTACAAGGGGTAGCTGGCCATGCGGGGTTATTCTCTACCAGTGAAGAATTGGCCGTGCTGGCACAACTGTTGTTAAACCGTGGAGGCTATGGCGAAATCCAACTGTTCGACGCGGCGGTACTGGACGCATTCACCAAGCCTGAGGAAACCGACGCGACCTACGGTTTAGGCTGGCGGCGGGCCAGTGAGGGACAGCGTCGTTGGCATTTCGGGGCCTGGGCGAGTCCTCAAGCCTATGGACATACAGGCTGGACAGGTACCGTCACTGTGATTGATCCAGAACACGATATGGCGGTGATTTTATTAACTAATGCTCGTCATACGCCAATAGTCGAAGACGAGGATGGACGCCTGGAGTTTGCCGGCAAGCAATTTGAAACAGGTAAGTATGGCAGTATTATCACATTGGTTTATGAGGCGATTTTAAATGAGAAATAAAGTCTTTGCGCTGGCAGCTTGCCTGTTGTTAGGGAGTTCGGCGATTGCTCAACCTATGAGCACAGAACAAATTGACCAACTCGTTGAGAAAGTCCGTAAACAATTCGATGTACCGGGTGCAGCCGTGGCTATCACCTACAAAGGTAAACTGGTGCACCAAAAAGGCTACGGTGTTGATGACATCCGTGACCCGCAGCCGGTCAGCACCCAAACCATGTTCAAAATTGCATCTGATACCAAGGCGTTTACCACAGCCGCATTAGCCTTATTGGTGCAACAAGGAAAAGTCGCCTGGGATGCGCCGGTAAAGGAATATCTTAAAGATTTTCAAATGTACGATCCTTGGGTAACGGAACGTTTTACTCTTGTTGACTTGCTTACCCACCGCAGCGGCATGGGACTGGGCGCCGGTGATCTAATGTTGTGGCCGGAGCCTTCGGGTTTTAGCCGTCAGGAAGTTGTGCATAATTTGCGTTATTTGCCCGGTGATACCAGTTTGTTCCGTGCTGACTACGCTTACGATAACTTGCTTTACATTGTCGCAGGACAAGTCATCGAAGCGGTCAGTGGTAAAAGCTGGGAGGCATTTGTCGAGCAGGAACTAATGGCGCCGCTGGGGATGCAACACTGTATTGCCGGTCATGTCCCTGAGCACCTCAAAGAATTTGAGGCGATTCCCCATAAAGACGTCGAAGGTGAGTTAGCGGTGGTAATTCGTGAACAGGGCAGTGGGCCTTTAGTTTCGGCACCTGCTGGTGGAATTCGTTGCTCGTTGGCAGACATGACCCGCTGGATGCAAATGTGGCTGGATGATGAAGCTGAGCTAATCTCTGCCAAACAAAAGTCACTGATGTGGTCACCCTATACCATTATGGGCATTGGCAGTACCGCACGGGAATATGATCGCACTCATTTTGCGGCCTATGGCCTTGGCTGGCGCTTACACGATTATCACGGTTATCTGCGCGTTCATCACACTGGCGCCTTGGCTGGGATGCGCGCCCACTTGAGTCTTTTTCCTGAGTTGGACCTCGGGGTGATGGTAATGCTAAACAAAGGTTCCTCTAATGCCCGTGAAGCGATAATGCAAACTATCACCCGTGCATTCGTTGCCGGCAAGCAGGATATAGACTGGGTTGACCATTACTGGCAAAAGCAGCAGGCCAGAGCGGCGCGCACACAAAACAAACGTGCCACCATCGACGCAAGTTTTGATCTAGCCAGTGCCAATCTGCACGTTGATGACTATAAAGGGGCGTATCAAGATAACTGGTTCGGACAAGTCACTATTGCCTCAGAGCAAGGTCGGTTGCGATGGCGTTCGAGTAAAATGGTGAAGTTAACGGGCACCATGCTGGCCGTCAGCCCTGACCGTTTTTATATCGATTGGGATGACAACAGTATGCATGCAGACGTGTGGGCGGTATTCGACAGAAATGAACAGGGACAGATTGTGGGTATGAAAATGGAGCCGTTCGAAGATATCGATTGGAGCTTTGATTTTCAGGACCTATCATTTAAAAAGCTTACCCCATAACCAATTCGGCCTGCCATTACCGGCAGGCCGCTCCTGCCTTTTGTCACGAATTATTACGCTTTAATGGCGAAATTCTGCTTGTCTAACCTGTGCCGATAAATCATAGTGATTGGCACTCAAAGCGGCCCCTGATTTAACCGGGCATTTTGATTGTATATATCTGATTCATATGAAATTTAGAGGGAGTTAATATGAATAATTCAATGCGTAAGTTAATCTTGGCTAGTTGCTGTGTCAGTGCAGTGATGATCACTGGGTGCGCATCCACCGAGTCACGCGTGGTCGAAACACCGACGGTCACCAGCTACAACACTCAATATACTGGTGAGAAACAAAAGCTGGTGGTGGGGCAATTCGTCAATCGTTCGAGCTTCCAAAATGGGATCTTCTCCAGCGGCCAAGATCGCTTAGGTAATCAGGCTAAAACCACCTTGATGAGCCACCTGCAGCAAACAAACCGCTTTACCGTATTGGATCGAGATAACCTTGACGCTTTAGCACAAGAAGCGAAATTGGCTGGTAGTCAGCAGACGTTGAGTGGAGCACGCTATGTGGTCACAGGAGATGTCACTGAGTTTGGCCGCAAAGCAATTGGTGATAAACAGTTGTTTGGTTTATTGGGCAAGGGGAAATCTCAAATAGCTTACGCGAAAGTTACCCTGAATGTCGTTGATGTTACGACATCTGAAGTCGTCTATTCGGTGGCCGGTGCAGGAGAGTATAGCCTTTCCGAACGCGAGGTGATTGGCTTTGGAAGTACTGCTAGTTACGATGCAACGTTAAACGGCAAAGTTCTGGACTTAGCCATCCGCGAAGTCGTTAACAAGCTGGTGATGGGTATTGAATCTGGTGCATGGGCGAAGTAAATGACCTTTAAATCTATCATTGCAGGCGCATCAGTTGCCACGCTTCTGCTCTTAGCAGGATGCAAAACGACCGAGCCGCTATATTACCACGGAGACTATAACACTGTGGTATACAGCTATTTCAAAGCAGAAGATGTGACACTGGAAGAGCAGATTTCCGCTATGCAAAATCTGATTGCAACTGCGCATTCTAAAGGAAAGCCGGTGGCACCGGGGGTGCACGGCCATCTGGGCATGCTGTATTTTGAAACGGGTAACACGGCATTGGGTGCCGAGCATCTAAACACGGAGAAGCAGCTTTTCCCTGAATCGGCAAAATTTATGGATTTTTTGTTAAATCAGTCACAGGAGGGACGCAATGAAGCTGCTCAGTAAATTGGCTGTCATAGCCGCAATAATCGGGCTAGGTGGCTGCGTAAGCATGCCGGATCCCTATGATTATTCGGCGTTTAAAGCAGCGGACCCTAAGTCGGTTATTATTTTGCCGCCGGTTAACAATACCCCTGAAGTGATTGCGCCTTATTCGGTCATGTCGCAGCTGGTCACCCCGATAGCTGAGTCAGGCTTTTATGTTTTTCCGGTGGCTGTAACGGAACAAACGTTTCGGGCCAATGGCTTAACCGTTGCACAAGATGTGCATAGCGTCGACCCTGCAAAACTGCACGATATTTTTGGTGCAGATGCGGCTCTTTACGTCTCCATCAGCGATTATGGAACCAGTTATGTGGTGATTTCCAGTGAGACCCGTGTGACGGTGACTGCGCAATTGGTGGATTTGAGAAGTGCTCAGGTTCTATGGACCGGCTCGGCATCAGCGTCTTCCGCGGAAACCCAAAATAACAACAATGGGTTAATTGGTATGCTGGTGCAAGCAGCGGTAAATCAGATATTTGAGACCGTCACCGATCGTGGGTTTGATATAGCTGCAATAACCGCAAATCGCTTGTTACACGCGCAAGGATACAATGGTTTGCTCTATGGGCCGCGCTCACCCAATTATGGGCAGCCGGTAGCGAGCCAGAAAAAGTAACAGTTAGCCCGTTTTTGAACGGGCTTTTTTATGCCAACGTATTCAGCAACACCGCTTTTAACAGCTTCGCATCCTGGCTGCTAACCGCACGAATATCGGCGACACAGATTGCGCCGGCTCTAATCAGGGTTTGCAGATCCTCGCAGCGAACCTGAATTGTAACTTGCTTCTCACTTTCACAGGTTGAATGGGTAATGACGGCCATATCCTTGTTCTCCCCGTGTTTCCTGAATATATTGCTGATAAAGCAATTGCTGCAACGCCAGCGAACAACGGTGTCGCATCGCTTGATTGCGTGAAGTTGAGGCCAGCAAGGATAGTAAGCTGGTAACCTTCCTCAATTGCGCCAATGATAGGGACGAAAGTCGGCCTAATTGACTGTAATTGGTCATCAGTTGAACAACAGTTTCATCAGAAAGGTTCTCTGTTTCGATAAGTAACTCAGCAACTTGCAGGGTATATTTGAGGTGACGAATAGCTCGCGCCGTCAGTCCTTGCTGCAGATACTGGTCTGCTTGTTCGCTATGCGAGAAGAAATGATTAACCGCCATTGCAGGGCGGTTAAGTAGCCAGTGACGTAGATGAGAACATATCATAAGCACTCCTTTTGCTAATGATAATGATTCTCATTAAGTGCAATGTCAAGTTTTTAATCGTGCTGAGGATACCGCACCGCGGTCATTTGTCGTTGCACGGCCAATCCTTGGATAATGCGTGCAGGGCCGGTAATTCGTCCCAAGCCGAGCGCATGCCATTCGCATTCTAGGGTACTGTACCCTTTACGTATTTTTCCCTGCCAAAATTTGCCGTGGGGGGCGAACTCACCGCGGGCTTCGCTGACTTCCCAGCCTTGTGCAGTGTAGTCATCTAAAATTTGACTGAACATGGCGGTGGGTATCCCTTCGATAATTCGTAAGTCGAGGCGTTGATATCTCGCTCTGGTTCTGGCTTGGCGCCAGCGCTTAAAAAGCGACATTAAGCCAGGTCCCCAAACTGGCTTTGTAAGATACTGATGCTGGTTAACGCGGCAGTCTCGGTGCGCAAAACCCGTGGACCTAGTCTGACTGCATCAAACCCTGCCTCTTGGGTGCGGTGAATCTCAGCATCGCTTAAGCCCCCTTCCGGACCAATCAGTAATCTGCACCCTTGCTGGGGACGAGGCAAGTCTGCGAAACCCCGCTCAGCCCGGGGGTGTAAGGTGATCCTCAGTTGTTGAGTCGATTGACTTAACCAGTCCTGCAATGAAACCGGCGGATGCAAAGTCGGCACAACATTGCGGCCGGATTGTTCACATGCACCTATGATGATCTTTTGCCATTGTTGATGCTTTTTCTCCCAACGCTCAGTGTTGAGCTTAATATTGCATCGTTCAGTGATAAGGGGCGTGATTTCGGTGACCCCGAGCTCTACGGACTTTTGTAATACAAAATCCATTCGATCCCCTTTGGATACACCCTGACCCAGATGTAAAGCCAGGGGAGACTCGGTCGTTAGGCTAATGCGCGCGTTGACCTCTACGTCGACGCGTCGTTTTCCGACTGCGGTCACGTCCGCTGGATAATCACAGCCATCGCCGTTAAACAATACCAAGGGTTGGCCGACTTTAACCCGCAGCACATTCACCAAGTGATGACACGCATCATCATTCAGTTGCACGCTTTGTTCAGCCCCGAGAGGACCGGGCTGAAAAATCCGAATTACCCGCATACTACTGACAACGAGGTGTGCTGCTACTGCGCATGGCCAGCGCGGTATTCATATGGGATTGCAAATCAGCAATTCGGGTATCCGGTGCCGGGTGCGTAGAGAGTAACTCCGGTGGGCGCTGACCGTTGCTGGCTGCGTCCATGTTTTGCCATAAATCAACTGATTGGCGTGGGTCAAAGCCGGCTTTTGCCATCAATTCAAGACCGATAATGTCCGCTTCAGACTCGTGGGTGCGGCTAAATGGCAATTGCAAACCAACTTGAGCTCCCAGACCTAACAGACCCATGATTTGCTGATTCCCAGCGACGTCATTGGCTTCTAGCAGGCCATTGACAACTTGTAGGCCGAGGTTCTGTGCAGTTCCAATAGACATGCGCTCATTACCGTGCTCGGCAATAACATGGGCCACTTCGTGTCCCAATACGGCGGCTAGCTGATGCTGATTTTTAGCAACGCTCAATAAGCCTGTGTAAACCCCAATTTTTCCGCCGGGCAAGGCAAATGCGTTAACCTGATTGTCGTCGAACACAACAACTTCCCATTCGCCCGGGAAAACACTGTCAGGTACCTGCGCAGCAACGCGCTTAGCCACGCACTGAACATAGTTATTTTGCACTGTTTTAGTCGATACCGGCTGTTCTTGTTTCATCGCATCGAACGCTTGGGCACCCATCTCACTCATTTGGGCTTCGCTGAATAATTTTAATTGGCTGCGGCCTGTCGGAGATTTTGCACAGGCAACAACGAGCAATGCAGTGATGATAAGTATCAGAATCTTCTTCATTTTTGATCATTCCTTGGTTTGATAGGGCTATTGTGCGGTAAAAAAAGTGATTCAGCCAGTCAATCTGGGTGTGCAAGTTTACTAAAGCCAGACTAAATTTAGCAAAGCGTGGTGGTTTGGAGTATGCAGTGCCGTTTACTAGTCAGGAAATTAATGAGCTATCGATTCTAATTGTGTTACCCGAGGAGCAGGCGAAGCCCATTGTCAAATCTCTAAGGAGTTGGTCTTTCAAGCATATAAAGACGACAGAAGACACTCGCTTGTTTCATCAACAAAACAGTGTTGATGCGCATTTAGTCTTTTTGCCCACAGAGCCGGGTCGTGGTGAATCCAGTCGTGTGCTTATCCGTCATATCACCCATAATCAAGTGGTGCCCTCCTGGGCCAAGATAGTGTTAGTCGGAGAAGCCCAGCAGGCTGACTTTGCCGGCTTGCCTTATCGGTTTTTGCACACGGAAAGCATTGCAGATATTGACGATGAACCCGCATTGCATCGATTGGTTCGATATACATTGGATGCCCAACAGGTTCTGAAGAAACCCATTGAAGAGGCACACAAATATTCTCCAAGGGAGTTGTTACAGGCGGTTAAACAAGCGCGCCAAACTGAATTACCTGAGCCAGTGTCACGGGACTTAGACATGATTATGGCTCGCTTTTTGTTCATCAACGGCATGAGCGAAGCCGCGCTAACGCTGACCACTCGGATGCAGGGTATCGATAAGGCGAATGCACAGTCTATCATTTATTACCTGATGGCCGATTATCCGACATTAGAGAATGTGCTTAGTCAATCGGCCTCAGTGCAGGGCTTCGAGTCAAAAGCCAGTTGCTACCGAATGATAACCTCTGTCATGGCCGGTCATCTTGAGATGACAGATTTAGCCGAGCGCATCAGCGACTTAGAGCAAGATGCCAGTTACCATCAACTTGCCCTGTTGAACCGTTACTGTCAGCATGGCTTTTCCTCGACGGTGACGTGGCTTGAGCAACAACAGCAACAACTGTCAAAAGACCAGCATGCAACGCAGCACAGTTTAGCGGGCTTGGCGTTTATGCAGTTAGTGATTGCGTTGCTCGTTTGCGTAGAAGGGAATTCGGCTGATCAGACGCAAGCGAAACAGCTGGTTTCCGATGCATTGCGTGCCACACAAGCCGCAACCAGTGGCGATTTCTACTCTAAGTACACTGTGCTGATTAATATGTATGGTTTGGCGGTGTTAGGGGCGAAAAGTAATGCCAAGCTGCGCGATTCACTAAAAGAAATGCACAGTAAAACTGTTCGCCATCCCAATATTGTCGTTCACCTTCTACAGGCCGCGTGTTGCGCTGCCGTAAGTTTGCGCGAAGAAGCATTGGATTGTTTAAGCAGAGTCGATAGGTTAGTCGCGGCATTAGAACCGTCGCCTGAGCTAATTTGTATAGAAATCATCTGGCAGAAAGTGATTGACCAAGTGGCGGGGGTGAATGATACGGCCAGTTGTTATGCTGATGTCGCCACTCGCCTGCAAAAAATGGGATTGAATTACCGTGCCTTACGCCGATTAGCCATCGCGTGCGGATTAGCCGCCGATAACGCCGAATTTAAACTACGCATGGCGGATGGCATGGTCAGACTCAAGTTAACGCAATATCAACATTGGCGCCTGAGCGAAGTGCTCAACAGTGCAGCTGAGGCGTCACTCAGTGAAAAACAAAAGTCGCTATTAAAACAAATTCAGCGCGACGCAGAGCAGGTTTTCAGCGCGGCATAAAAAAAGCACCCGAGGGTGCTTTTTTCAGAGACTGGCGCGTAGCGCCTCGGCTTTGTCGGTCTTTTCCCAAGGGAATTCTTCCCGGCCAAAATGACCATAAGCGGCGGTCGCTTTGTATATCGGTCTTTCTAAATCTAACATCTGAATCAGACCGTAAGGACGCAAGTCAAAGTGCTCGCGAACCAGTGCGACAAGTTGTTGCTCACTGACTTTGCTGGTGCCAAAGGTGTCAATGCTGATAGAGGTCGGTTCGGCAACGCCAATGGCGTAAGAAACCTGAATTTCGCATCGTTCCGCCAGGCCCGCAGCGACAATGTTTTTAGCGACATAACGGCCGGCATAGGCAGCAGAACGATCGACTTTGGATGGATCTTTACCGGAGAACGCACCGCCACCGTGGCGCGCCATGCCACCATATGTATCAACGATAATTTTACGTCCGGTCAGACCGCAATCGCCCATCGGGCCACCAATAACAAAGCGGCCGGTGGGATTAATAAAATACTGGGTTCTGTTAGTTAGCCATTGGGCAGGCAAGGTTTTCTTGATGATTTCTTCCATCACCGCTTCGCGTAATTCAGCGGTGCTGATCTCTTCCGCGTGTTGGGTCGATAAAACCACCGCTTCAATACCCACTGGCTTGCCATTTTCATAAGCAAAAGTGACCTGAGATTTTGCGTCGGGACGCAACCAGGGTAAGGTACCGTCTTTACGCACTTCAGACTGACGCTTAACCAACAAATGTGAGTAGGTAATCGGAGCAGGCATTAAAACGTCTGTTTCATTCGACGCATAGCCGAACATCAGGCCCTGATCGCCGGCGCCTTGATCTTCGGGACGTTGACGATCAACCCCTTGATTTATATCTGGCGATTGTTTACCAATGGCGTTAAGTACCGCACACGAGTCAGCATCAAAGCCCATGTCGGAGTGGGTGTAACCGATTTCTTTGACTGTGTTTCGGGTAAGCTCTTCGATATCGACCCAGGCATGGGTGTTAATCTCGCCCCCAACCAGGACCATACCGGTTTTGACAAAGGTCTCGCACGCCACGCGAGCTTTAGGGTCCTGAGTTAAGATTGCATCTAAAACCGCATCAGAAATTTGATCAGCGATTTTATCCGGATGACCTTCTGATACTGATTCGGAAGTAAAAATATGTTGAGTCATGCAGTGTCCTGTTGATTCATTGCTGGCCGTTTTTTACCAGTGATGGCGCTAGTGTAGCGAATTGAGCGAAAAATTCCACCTTTCCATCTAGACGTCTAAAAGTCCATCTGTATACGAATTGTTCCAGCTTTAGGTTCAATTAA
>CAXQZJ010000103.1:0-6726 GCA_964228145.1 Alteromonadaceae bacterium
GTATTACGGACGCGGGTTCAAATCCCGCCAGCTCCACCACACAGAAAAGGCTCACCCAATCGGTGAGCCTTTTTTATTTCTTTTTACAGCCCGGGCTCATAGCCAAGTTGTTAATTATCTCAGCGACACCGTTATGCCAAAATTGATTTGGCATCCAGGATTGCAGCGGATACACACCTGTTGTTTGGGTGACGTGCTAAAATTACGTATAGTTTCTGAATCAAATTCAGAATGACGCCAATTTAGATTCCGAACCAAATTCAACATGCCAAATAATGTTTAGGCCAGAGCAATTGACAGCGATGGTTAGGGTGGATGCTGCTTGGTCTTACCGACAGCGTTAACGCCGGTCAAAATCGACTTTTTTCTTAGGATCCTGATAGTAACCTTTCTTGAGCAGACGCTCGTAGCGACTCAATTTACCTTCCAATTTAAGTGCATTTAGGCCTTTGTTAAATAACTCACGCAATAATGCCCCTTCTCGACTATTTCTGGGAATCAACAAGTGCGTTGTTACAGTGGAAATAATAGGCGCGATTACCTGCACTTTGTCTCTGTCATCCTCGTCGAAGTCTCGTTGCAAAATGTACCAGCCTGTCAACTCATCTATTGGGAACATCTGCGCCTCGCCTGCAATCAACTTTTCCAGACTGTCATAGTCACTTTCCCCTGTGGCGATTTGAGTGTTTTTGTCGATGTATGCGGCCAACTCATCGTTATAAAGGTAGCTACGGGTGATAATCATCTTAAAATTATCTACATCATTTAGTGACGCCCATTCACCTGGTCCGCTCTGTTTGTTGCTGTAAAACACCAAGTTTTCAGAGGTAATCGGATCACTATGCCAAAATTCAGCTTCCCTACTGCGGACGAAATTACCAAATGACACCGCATCATACTGACCTGCTATCGATGCCTGTAACGCAGCCTCCCACGGTAAGGACACATACTCAACTTCAACACCCACTTGCATAAACGCATCGGTAATGATGTGGTTAATCATCCCATTGTGTTCCATGGTCACAGACGAATACGGGGCATATTCAGAAGTTGCAATTCGCACTTTCAACCAACTATGTGCATTCAATGTCAGTGGTAAAAGAAACAAAACCGCGATTAATATACGCATGACAATCCTCTTAAAAATAAATACCCAAGTTGATGTTCAGACGATGTGTGGTTTGCTGTCGGCCTCCAAGGTCCAGTCCAACGCCGGGCCCTCCTGAGAACCACATATTTTTGCCCCGAATACTATCGACATAAACAAACAATTTACTCCAACCGAAACTACAACCATTAATCCACTGTGAAGAGCGCAGCCCTGATGCCGAGGACCCTTTTGCCGCGCTGTATTCGCTGTAGCAAGTGAGCGATTCGATCGCCTCAAATTCATAGGGAACCTGATAAACCAAATTCGCAGAGAAGGTATCTCCTTTGGCTGCCGCCAGAAATGGGAAGGTAAACGCGGACAGCGCCATCCGGTCTGAAAACTGGCCTGGCGGCGCAGCCAAATCATAGCGATAGTCAATGTACTGAATCTCAGCCTTGATGTTTCCTTGGGTATGACGAAGGTGCAAAGCCATGGCTTGCATATCGCCTTGTGTCAGGGTATCTAGATTCAGAATATCCCCATATTGATATGAGAGGCCTATCGCGGTTTGTGTGTCTCTGTCATGGCGAAATGTGTAGTTCGCTCTCAGGTTATACTGGCCATCCTCTTTGTTGCGATATTCTCCGTCATCAGCAACGTCGAAGGAATAACGGTCAAACTTGCCTGCATCGTTGTATTCATCATTAAAAAAATATGCTGCTTGAAAGTCCCATTGACCACGCTGGTGATTAATTTTAATACCTGCTTCATAATCGTCTTCAAATCCCAGGTAATAATTCACTGAAAACCAAAAGTTATTAGATCCAAACGGTTGTAAGCCAAAGGGAGTTTGCGTTATTCCAGCGGTTATCTCGGTGGTGGCAGAGGCTTTGTAGGTCAATTCTGCAAAACGGACAGTGTCAAAATCGACATTTTCATACCAACGATATTCTGCGCGATATGAAAAGCTATCCGTGTCACCGGCAATGCCGAGTTTGACCGACTCAAACTCAAACCCATCACGGATTTCAGGTAACTGCCAATCCTGATGACCGTAATTTACTCTGACGTGACCACTTAGTTCAAATGGCAGTCCTTGCTGCGCTGCTACACAGGGCGCCCATGTCATTGCCCCTATCAATAATAGATTTGCTTTGCTCTTCATTGGTTACCTTTTCATCGACATAAAAGGCGAGACAATTAAAACTCTGCCCTACCCCAACAGGTTTCACCAAAGTCTAGAACAGCCCTACATATTAGCCAGTAAATTGTTGAAAATACTAATTTTTAATCAATGCGGATAGTAACGTTGTCAGATTTTCTGCCCGAGCTTGTGGTTGCTTATATATGCTGGAATACGGCGCCTTTCCCCGCGCTACATAGCCGGCCTGCATACCGGCACTTAAGGCACCATGACAATCCCAATCATGGGTCGCAACCAGACACATTTGCTCAATATTCTTATTTAGCTCGGTGGCAGCAAAACAATATGCTTGAGGGTCAGGCTTAAACTTGCCACTCGCTTGTACAGACAGCACTGAATCAAATTTATCCAGCAGACCGGCATGGACTAATTGGCGTTGGAGCAGTTGATTGGATGAGTTGGAAAAAGCCACGCTGGTAATGCCCTGATGCTTCAAATAGGCCAATGCAGGGACGACATCCTGATGGCTTTTAAGTTGACTGAACGTGTTCAATAATGACATTCGCTGTGATTTCGTGACAGCCATTCCCATATCAGCAATTAACCCATCAAGGCATAGTTCAGCAAGTTGGGAAAAATCACTCTTTACGTGAGTAATGTTACACACCGTTGATTGATGCAATAAGCGCGAAAACCACAACCCTGCCGCCAGTGAATTGGCAAATATACTGTTAAACTGTTGTTTTAATGGCGCGAAATCCAGTACAGTTTCATTTATATCAAACAAGACTGTGTTGATATTCATTGTTGTCTCCTGAACAGCATACCTGATCCCATATCAGGCTACTACGTAACCTTAACAGTTAACCAAATTACCTGTATATCACTGGAGTACGCATTGGATAGCGTAACGCAAATTGTATTAGGCGCGACTGTCGCGCAATCAGTCGCACCAAAGTCGCTGGGCAGAAAAGCGGCCTTGTGGGGCGCTGCATTGGGGACATTCCCGGATCTTGACGTACTGATCCCTATGGGCAATGCCGTCGCTGACTTCACTTATCATCGGTCTTTCAGTCATTCTCTTTGGCTGCTCACATTGATCACGCCGCTATTTATGTTGTTGATCACACGAACACACCAGTTGCCAGTTACTCAGCGCAAAGCTGTGATGCTGATGGTTTGGTTAACCTTAATAACCCACCCATTGTTAGACAGCTTTACCACCTATGGTACACAATTGTTCTGGCCGCTGACTGAATGGCCTGTCTCCATTTCCAGTATTTTTATTATCGACCCTGGTTATACACTCCCTTTGCTGGTGTGCCTCGTCATCGGATTAACCAAGATAAGTTCCTCCTCACGCCGCCGCTGGCTAGCTACCGGTTTATCGGTAAGTTGCTTGTACCTGTTGGCGAGTGTTGGAATAAAGCACTATGTCGAAGCCCAGTTTAATCTGGCGGCAAAACATCAAGGGTTGGATGAATACCGGATTTTCACTACGCCCACCCCTTTTAATGTGTTGCTTTGGCGAGGGGTGCTTCGGGTAGAGGACGGTTACTACGAGACATACCATTCTCTATTCGATGCCAAGCCATCGCACGAGATGACTTTTTTTCCATCTGCTGACGCACAATTGCAGCCTATGAAAGATGACTGGAGTGTGCAACGTCTAGTGTGGTTTACCAATGGTTTTTATAAGGTCGAACAACGCGCCAGTGCATTAAATATCACAGATCTTCGAATGGGATTTGAACCCCAATACGCGTTTGTGTTTAACGTGGCCCAGTGCAACAGCGAGTTCTGCCAACCTGTTCAACCTGAGCTGTTAGAATCAGAGAGAGACTATTCTGCAATCAGGAAAATTTGGGAACGTATCTTTTCGCCTGAGGTATCACTCGTCACCGGTGGTTGATAGCGCATCTGTCGCGAAAATCAAAAAGTCCTCATGATTATCGCGACTTTTATACCCTTTGGCCCGATACATGGCCTTATCTGCTCTCGCCACCAGATGTTTAATATCTATGCCATCATTAGGGAATATTGCCGCTCCCATGCTTGCACCGATTTGCACATGGGTATCAAATTGCTGCAAATAATAGGGCTGGATTATGAAGTCGAGTAATCGCTGACAAGTGACTTCGATTCGCTGACGGCATGAGTCATTGATAAGCAAGACAAACTCATCGCCCCCCCAACGACCGCCGATGTCTTCATCCTCAAGCGTATTGCGAATACCGTCTGCGACATATTTAAGCATACTGTCTCCGGCAGCATGCCCATATTGGTCGTTCACTTGCTTGAACCAATTAAGATCGAACAGCACCAGTGTAAAAACATCGCGCTTACTGATTTTTTCATCCATTTTGTTTTCAAGCCCGTGGCGGTTAAGTAGCTCTGTAAGGGGGTCATACTGAGCTTGGATCGATAACGCTTTGAGCTCTTCATGTTGAGACGAAATATCGTGCAAGGTGATTTGCTGATACTCCTGCGCTTCATCACTTTTGAAGCTTGAAACTACCATTTGCACCCAAATACCGGCCTGTTCCGCTGGTGTTTTTAACTTAAATTCCCCCAACGCAACATTATTACTTTTTAACGCGGGCATAATAGTATTCAGCATCGCTGTGGGTGAGGCAAACAAATTACACAGCATGGGGCCATGTTGTTGCTGTTCTGATAATCCCAATGCGTTAAGCAAACGCTCGAACGCCTGGTTGTGTAACAGCACGTTGCCTTTAATATCTGCTAAAACAATCGGAGATACCGAATTTTGGAACATAAGTCGAAACTTTCTCTCTAACGACTGAATCTGATTACGTAGCTCACGTTCTTCGTTGAGTTGTAGCTGAACTTTTGCAAGCAAATCATTGATATCCCCTACCAAGGAGCCCAATTCGCTGTCGTTATGAAAATCAGGTACAGCCAGGCGTTCTTGTGTTCCGGGCTCTATATCGTGAAGATGATTAGCTAATGACGTCAATGGTCGTGTTACCAACCAATAAGCAGCCAAAATTACCAGCAAGGTGATTAAGAAAGCCAAAAATAACATTGCAAATGCACTGCTTCGGGCTAACGATTCCGCCCGTTGTTGAATATGTGCCTCGTCCAGAAACAGAAGCAACTCGCCAATCTTTTGGTCTGGTTGGAAAATCGAGTAAATAGCAAATCGCTCGGCAACTGCGTCTGCTTGCCCGACCTCACCACTGCTAACAGTAAGACCGCTAAATTCCATCGCTGCTGCTGCAATTAATTCGTTGTTGGATAAACCGGCAACTAATTCTCGCGCAAGGTCAACGCCTTGTTCGCCCAGATAGGCGGCACTGGCGGCGGATTCTTTAACGGTAACGAACAGGCTGTTAGCTTGTTGCTCACTGGCTTCAATTTCCTGTTGAAAAGTGAATCCATAAAACAGGTAAGTACATAACAACGCCACGATCACCGCGGTACCGCCCACACCTAACCCAACTCTGAATAATAATCCTGATTTATTCATTTAATCGATACACTACCTTTACGTCGTCGGTGACATTTTGCTCCGGAATGTACGCAATCGCATTATTGTTGGTTTCAACATAATTTAAAACCGAAGCGATATCCGGTTGAGGCAACGGAGGCCTGACCTTGCCTGAAAAGCGAATTCTTGACCAATATGCGTTAACCCTGGCAACGGGAATACCGAGCAAAGCTTGATAAAATTGCGTTCTGACCTCGCTCTCAAGTTCAAAATCTACCGGACTGGCTTTCGCGCCGTTCGGAAACGCCGATTTTTTTCCCATGTAGATATCGATTAGATCGGATTTGTTTAACGCTTGTGTCGGATTGTTCTTGTGTACGACAACCACAAAAGACTCCGCAGCTGAGACATACTGCGTCTGCAGAGTGATCAATAAGCTGAGCAACATCAACATGCGTAACTTCATTGAAATACCCAACTAACTTCAACGAACAAGGTATTAACACTTCCTGTATCACGCACTCCAGTTCGGGTTTCTACCACCGGCTGCCAAAGTCCACTTCCAGAGCCATACACCCGGGTTCTGTCCCATTGCACTTTAAGTGCCATTGAATCATCGAAGTTCCATCGCCAGCCAAGAGACAACGTATTTTGATTCAGGTTATAATAATCATGCAGGAAGTCGGCCCCTTCGTATAAAGCGAACGCGTCGTCGTTCAGACGTAATATGTCCACATTAACATCATCAAGAAGCGCTTCGTTCCGATCAGTCGTAACATGGGATATGGCACCAAAGAACTGGTGACTGCCATGATTATAAATTGCCGTCACATAACCACTGTTAATGTCGTTTACGGTTTGCGACTCGCTGTGAACATGGGCAATTTCTCCTTGGAAAGTAAATTGTTCATAATGATATTGGCCACCCAGTGACGTGAAGTTACCTCTGCGGTCTAGCAACGCTAGCGCGTTTGCATCTTCTACCGCGTCCGGCCAAGCTGCAGCGAAAATGGGTATTTGTACTAGCTGTTGGTTTCC
>CAXQZJ010000104.1:0-3542 GCA_964228145.1 Alteromonadaceae bacterium
TACCTCAAATAAATCTCATCACGCCGGCGGTCCTGTCGGCGTGTGTTCTCATGCTTTCGTTCCTCATTTGACCCGAAATTTTAATCGACTTCCGTTTTTTGCGCTTTTTACCGTGTAAAACTGCGTACACTGTGGCTTAACGCTTCTTCACAGGATGGAATATGTCGGCGACATTTCAACAAGCCAGGTTATCCAGAGATAAACGCTTTGATGGGCAATTTTTCGTGGCAGTCAAAACCACCGGGATATTCTGTCGGCCAATTTGCCCTGCGCGTTTACCAAAAGAGTCAAATGTTCGTTACTTTCAGCATGCTGAGCAGGCAATGGCACACGGCTTTCGACCCTGTCTGCGTTGTCGCCCGGAGAGTGCCCCGGGCTCTTGGGCTTGGCAGGGCACGCAAACAACCGTGCAGCGCGCTATAACCCTGTTGCAATCAGAACCGCAACTAACGGTGCAAGAACTTGCGGCACGTCTCGGTATTACAGATCGCTATTTACGGCAGTTGTTTAAGCAGCAGGTTGGCATGGGCGTTAAGCAACTTCAATCCCATCAGCGTTTGCTTCAGGCCAAATGCCTTCTGGCGAACAGTAATCTGTCAATTGAACAAATTGCCCAGGTAGTCGGGTTTGCCAGTGCCAGAGGCTTACAACAAGGGATTCAAACTCAGTGGGGCCTATCACCGCGACAATTGCGCAGCAAAGTACTTTCTACACCTAATCAGTTACGAGTGTTTTTAGCTTGCTCGCAGCCTTATCCATGGCCCCAGGTACGAGATTTTCTGGCAGCCCGAGCATTAACGAACGTAGAGCAAGTCAGTGCGCACAGCTATCAGCGAAGATTGGGGCATGGAGGTCAGGTGTGCGCAACGTATTCAGCCGAGAAGGGCGGTTTTGATCTGGTATTCACACGCGTTTCTGTGGAACAGGTATGGCCATTGCTGAGTAATTTGAAACGTGTGCTGGATACGGACGCCCCGGCGGCGCTAATATCCAACAGTCTCACTCACGCAGGGTTAAGTGAGGAGCATCAGTTGATCGGGATTAGAATCCCAGGCGCCTGGAGCGCTTTTGAAGCGGGCTGCCGCGCAATTCTGGGTCAGCAAGTCAGCTTGAAGGCGGCAGTTACCCTAGTAAACCAATTGATAACACTGACTGGTACGGAATGCTTTCCCAGTGCATCTGACGTAGCCAACCTGGCGATGTCGCAACTAGGTATGCCTGAGCGCCGACGCCAAGCGTTGAATGCTTTCGCCCGTTATGTTGCAGATCACCCCGACTGGCAAGCAGATGATATTTTGGCGATTAAAGGCATAGGTCCCTGGACCGTCAATTACATAAAACTACGCGGGCTAAGCCACCCCGATATATGGCTGGCAAATGATCTTATTGTCAAACGACAGGTCAATGCATTGTCGATTGACGCTGCTCAGGCCTCGCCCTGGCGCTCTTATTTAGGAATACAACTATGGCATCTGAGTTAGCATATCAGCGCTTTTTAAGCCCAATAGGGCAAGTCAATATTGAGGCATCAGACCAAGGTGTGACTTCGGTTTTTTTTAGCCCGCCAACAAAGAGAAAAATACAAAATAACCGCCATGCAGATGCTGCCGAACAGCAATTGCAAGATTACTTTGCAGGCAAGTTGACCCATTTTGATGTTGCACTGGATTTAAAAGGTACTGAATTTCAACAATCGGTGTGGCAGGCTTTAATCAGCATAGACTTCGGCAATACTTGCAGTTACCAGCACATCGCCTCAACAATTCAAAAGCCTTCTGCGGTGCGCGCGGTAGGGGCGGCAAATGGTAAGAACCCGATTGCTATCATTGTCCCCTGCCATCGGGTTATTGGCAAAAATGGTACCCTGACTGGTTACGCAGGAGGCTTGGAGCGAAAAGCCTGGCTACTGGATTGGGAGGCCAAATGAAATCCAGTTGGCAGATTGAATTGGTTTTATTGGGAGCAATCTGGGGCGCGTCGTTTTTGTTTATGCGCGAGACGGGGGCAGTATTCGGTGCGGTTGTACTGATTTTTTTGCGGACTTTTTTGGCCTTTTTAACCCTGCTTCCGGTGATCATCTGGCGCAGACGCCTACACTTGTGTTTCCGGCACTGGCAGCCTTTGTTGGTGTTGGGCATCGCCAATACCGCGGTACCCTTTTGCTTTTTTGCCTGGGCCACCCCACAACTTGGAGCAGGTTTTACATCAATTCTAAACGCTTGCGCGCCTTTTTTCGCCGCCATCATTGCCGCCGTGTGGTTAAAGGATCGGCTTTCGGGCTGGCAAATGATCGGTTTGATGACCGGCTTTACCGGTGTTGCTGTGTTGACCATAAAACCGCAAAACTCAGGCGCGGAAGTTGTTGCGATAACCAGTTTGCTGCCTGTGATTGCTGCGCTCGCCGCTTCGGCCTTATATGGCTGGTCAGCAGCCTATATCAAGCGGTCACTCAAGGGCGTGCCTCCATTGACGGTTGCGACGGGAAGCATGATGTATGCGTCATTATGTTTATGCCCATTTGCCATCCTGTTATGGCCACCGACTATTACAGATGTGCGGTTATGGGCTTACGTCATCGCCCTGGCTTCGGTGAGCACCGGTTTTGCCTATATTCTATATTTTCGCCTGGTGGAGAAAAAAGGCGTTAGCACCGCGGTATCTGTTACCTTCTTAGTCCCTGTCTTCGGTACCCTGTGGGGGGCATGGTTTGCCGGCGAAAGCCTGTCGATGACCATGCTGTTAGGTGGCTTATTGGTATTAGCTGGTCTAGGCATAAGCCAGCGCAAGGCTAAACTGGTTGAAAAGCCAGTTTAATTGTCGATGTTGGCGCAACAAATTGTGTTTTTACCGGCTTTTTTAGCTTGGTACATGGCATGATCGGCTGCATCGAACATTTGACTCAGGCTGTCACGCTTATCCACCGATGAAGCGATACCAAAGCTACCAGTAATAATCCAATTTTTGTCAGTGAGCGGAGTCGGCATCGAGGCCAGTGCGATTCGACATTGTTCGGCTAACTGATGCAGTTGTTCTGGGGGTTTATCTGCCGTGACAATGACAAATTCTTCACCGCCCCAACGTGCCAAACAGTCCTGTTCTGCAATTTGTGCCGACAGACACTCTGCCACCGCAACCAATGCCTTATCGCCAGCATTGTGGCCGAAAGTATCATTGATGGCTTTAAAATTATCGATATCAACAACAATCAAGCCTAGTCGTAGGTGACTTTCTCGCATCTGCTGAAATTCAGATTCCAGATGCAGCCGATTGGCTACCCGGGTCAGGGGATCGACATTAAAGCGACGACTGACACGCTGGTAATAAAAAGCCAGTAAGTGCTTAATTAATTTATAAGCAACTAACAGAAGTACACCCGCAAGCAACAAATAAAGTAAGAAGGTGCGATTAACCGTTTCTTGTCGTGAGGCAAGTGGGGTAAGCACATATAGCTGCCAGTCGAGACTATCAAGGTGAAAAGACGAAATAAGCATGTCGCCCTTGGCGCTGCTGATTAAATGGGCACGCTCTGCAGAACTGCGTTG
>CAXQZJ010000105.1:0-27407 GCA_964228145.1 Alteromonadaceae bacterium
CCTTGTTCCAGACGCGTCAGTAAATCCAGCAATGAGTGGTTTTCTTCGCCAAACAATCCGATGGTGTTTTCTTTTTCGATGCTCCAGTAGTCCAGTGTGATCGCCAGTCCGTCTAACGGCTCTACAACAATACCAATCGAAGTGTTGTCAGACTCTTCAGGTTTCAGCTCCTGGCTACCCTGCGCTATGCGTTGCAGCGAATAGTTACAGTCAAGCACATCCTGGCCCGGGTCGCCGCCGTTTTCTGCTGCATATAAACAGGCGTAATCGGTACGCGTTTGTGTACGCGCCACAATTTCTTCATTTATGGTGACTAGGTTTGGTGCCCGGAATGCCTGCGACCATGAACCGCGCAACAACACAGGCTCAAAAGGACGGTAACCAAACGCCACTTTACCCACAGTGGTATCACCCACATCAGAGAAGTCTTCGTAGCGCGCAGCAACCTGAATATCCAGGTTGTCGAGTAACGGAATTTGGAACTCGGCAAACAGTGACGTTACTGAACGGCTGCCCGAATTGTCTGGTGTTGGGCTGGAATTGACAACATCTGACACGAAGGGGTAAGTGTCGCCCTGGGCATCAGTAAACTGAATGGTGCCATCAAGGCGTGGATCCCGATCGTCTTTGAAAGATTCATGACGATATTCCACCCCAGACACAAATCCGACCAAACCACCTGGCAATTCAAAAATACCCGGATTAGAGAACTTCACGTCAAAGGTTTTAAGTTCGGATTCACTTTTGCGATACACATCGATTAGCGCGCGTTCAATATTGGAGTTCACCCCAATCACAAACGGGTTGTAGGCATTTTCAGTGGTATCGTTCAATGCTTCCTGCATCAGGGTATTAGAGACGCGGTTGCGGGTAACATCGTCTTTGATGTCTTTTGACCAGGACACCGCGGTTTCCCAATCCCATTCACCCCAATAACCTCGCAGCCCTTGTAACACACGGAAGGTCTCGCCGCTGTTATCGACAATTCGAGGATATTCTGCAAAACGATAATTGTCGATAGTCAGTGCCAAGCCTTCACAAGGCACACCGGCCGCTACCGCTTCGTTGTCGAGGCGTTTAGGTGAGCCGCATGGGCCAAACGGATTGTAATAATTGTCTGCGGCAACAATCAGGCGCGACGAAGAAAACGACGCGGTTGGATGACGACGCAGATTTGTGTTCGACTTGTACGCCATTAACTCAGTAAACGCTTCCCAGCCGTTTTCCAGCGTGTGGTTCACGTTAATAAATACATTGGTGCGGTCGAGTTTCGAGGTAAGGTCACGGTTTTCGTTCATGTTAAAACGCACCGTACCCTGCCCGTCTGGCGCAGCGCAAAGGCCATTACCTAATTCCCAGGTACAGCGCGGGTCGCCACTTGGGTAGGTTTCAAATTCGCCCGAGCGGTCTACTAATCCGTCGGCGCGAAGTGGGTTACCCGAAGAGACACTGTCAACAATATCGAACTGGCCATACAGTGAATTAGCACTGGTATTATCAAATTCCGGGTGCCCAAACCATGGCGAATCAGGCGACACGCGGTCGCTTAAATCGGCATTGCTCCAGCGAGGATCGTCCTGTGAATTAACGCGGTCACGTTGGTAGTAATTGGCAATAACGCCGATGTTTGTTTTACCACCATTGAAGGTTTTGCCCCAATGTAAGGACAAGGTCTGGTCGTTGCGCGGCAGGTGTTCAAACTCCTGCCATTTGACGCGAATATCAAAGCCTTCGTAATTGGTTGGTGTAACGGTATTCACCACGCCGGCCACCGCATCAGCGCCGTAAATAGCGGAAGCACCATCGCGCAATACTTCAACGCGTTTAGCCCCAAACACCGGGATAATTTGAGAGTTCACGGTGTTCACCGGCACGAAACTCCCGCCTACCTCTTCGGTTTGATACGCGGCAGAATTTACCATTCTGCGCCCGTTGATTAATACCAGCGTATTCCCTGTGCCTATGTTGCGCAGGTTGAAAGCGCCCACGTCACCACGGGCAGCGTTAACGCCACCGCTGATGTTACCGGCTTCGTTAAAGAAGTTTTGTCCGTTTTCCGGAATCAATTGCAGCAGGTCGTCACCAGAGTCTATGCCCATGGCCGCAATATCTTCCGCGTTCAGGTGGGATACGGCCAGCGCTTCACTGATTTCAGCGCCTTTGATTTGCGAACCTACGACAGCAATTTTTTCTATTTCTTCGTCTGCTGGGGTTTGTGGTTGAGACTGTGCAAGGGTGTAGGGTGACAGCGATGCCGCAACGGCCAGTACGCACACGGGCGAAAGACGTTGACGCGAATTGCGAATTACCTGGGTAATTTTATTAATCATTGTTATACCTTTCGAGAGTAAAATGTGTCCTCAGTACGTAAATGACTTGTGCGCGCTAATCAGGCCACATAAGCATTTACATCATCGCAACAATTGCAAAGACCTTGCCAGCAGGAGAATAAAAATACATTTCCATTTAATATCATAATCTTAAATAAACGCCGGCGAATTATTAAGCAACAAGATATTAACAAATGGGCGGGAAGCCACACGTAAAATAATTGTAAATGGGTGGATTCCCACCCCTTTTTATGAGCAGGTTTTCAAGACAGTTTGAAATCGTCTTTGACCAGACCGTACTTGCGCATTTTGTCGTAGAGGGTTTTTCTTGGCAGGCCTAACTGTTGCTGTACGTCGATCAATCTGCCGTCGTGCTCCCGTAGCGCAGACTCCAGCACATCTCTTTCGTATTGCGCCACTCGCTCAGCCAGCGTTAAGTCACCGTTCGCTTCCAAGGCTGAATCCTCATCAAACACCGTCTGGCCGCCCATTAGCACAAAGCGCTCCGCCGCATTGCGCAGCTCGCGGATATTGCCGGGCCAGTTATGTTGTTGCAGGCGCACCAGTTGCTCATTGGTTAAGCGAGGCGCGTCGGTGTTAAAGCGCGAACTGGCCAGCGCCGCGTAGTGTTGAAACAACAGCGAAATATCTTCTTTGCGCTCTCTTAGAGGTGGGATCTCGACATTAATAACATTGAGGCGGTAATACAGATCTTCTCGGAACTCCCCTTTCTCAACCAGCTCCAGCAGGTCAATTTTTGCGGCCGCGATCACCCGGATATCCAAATCAACATGGCGGTTACTGCCCAGCGGCTCAATACGTCGGTCTTCAAGCACGCGCAGTAACTTAATTTGCAGTGCCATTGGCATGCTTTCGATTTCGTCCAAAAAGAACGTACCGCCGTTAGCGTGCTCAATTTTCCCCACCCGCTTTTTCTGCGCACTGGTAAACGCCCCCGCCTCGAAACCGAATAGCTCACTTTCGATCATGGTTTCAGGAATGGCACCACAATTGATTGCCACGAAATTTTCGTTTTTGCGATGACTGTTGTAGTGCAGGAAACGCGCGACCAAATCTTTACCCGAGCCGGTTTCCCCTTTGATCAGCACATCAGCCGGGATATCTTTGATTTGCATAAGCAAACGGCGCAGCGCTTTGATTTTGTGGGTATTACCCAGCAAGCGTGGGCCTGCGCCGGTTTGCGCGTCGAGCTCATCTTTCAGTTCGCGATTTTCCAGCACCAGTGCACGCTTTTCGCCCGCGCGTTTTAGCACATCGAGCAACATCTCGTTGGAAAACGGCTTTTCAATAAAGTCGTAAGCGCCTAAGCGCATAGACTCTACCGCGGTGGAAATGTCGCCATGCCCGGTTAGCATAACAATGGAAAACTCATCGTCGAGTTTTAACGCTTCGCGCAAAAACGCCACACCGTCCATGCCCGGCATGTTGATATCCGAAAGCACAACGCCGGGCCAATCCCGGTTCAGCTTTTTCATGGCATCCCGGGCATCGCTGAACACTTCAGTGTGGTAGCCTTCCATAGTGAGCAGTTGCTTTAAGGCCTGCAAAATTGTGGGTTCGTCGTCGATGATGTAAATCGGAATGCTCATTCGGCTGGCTCTGAATTAAAAGGCAAAGTTAAGGTAAACACCGCCCCTTGCTCGGGGTGATTACTGGCGTGAATGTCGCCACCAAAAGAGGCCATAATCCGCTGGGATATAGTGAGTCCCAATCCGAGACCGCGGCCTTTGGTGGTGTAAAAAGGTTCGAATACGCGCGAGAGTTGTTCTTCGGTAAAACCAGGACCAAAGTCCCGTATTGTTAACAACAGCTGGTTAGTTTGCGTCTCGACGCTAATGATTATGCGCGGCGCAGGCTGGTTTTCCTGTGCCTGCAATGCATTATTCAACAAGTTCACCAGTACCTGCTCAAGGGGCACAGCTTCTCCAATCACTTGCAGTTGCTTGTCGAAGGGCGTGATGTCTATTTCCGCGTGCATCTTGGTTATTTTAGACTCCAGGATAGACAGTGATGCGTCGAGGGTATCGGCAACCCGCACCGGCCCGGTTTTACCTGCGGACTTACGTGCAAACAGCTTGTACTGAGCCACAATGGTTGCCATTTTTTGAATCAGTTTAATGATTTCATCAGTGGTTTCACCAAACGCTTCGGTTTTGCCCTTGTTGATCATCAGGCGCAGTGTCTCACTGTAGGTTCGAAGTGCCGTGAGCGGCTGATTGAGTTCATGATTGATACTGGCTGACATTTCACCGAGTAACGCCAGCTTGCCTGCCTGAATAAGCTCGTTCTGAGTTTCTTTTAATCGCTGCTCGGTCTTACGTTGCTTCTCTATGGTTTCGACCAGCGTGTTATTGGTTTGCTGAAGCTGTGCGGTGCGCTGTTCAACGCGATGTTCCAATTGTTCGTTAACCGCCGCTAACTGGCGCTGCGCAATAATGTTTCGACGCCATGACATACTCAGCAATGCTACCAGTACAAACAGTACAGTGGCACCAATCAGGATCCATCCCATCAGTACATACACCTGATTTACCGGGGTAAGTGCGATGAGGTGCCAGCCCACCTGTGACATGGTTTTATCGGCTATCAAATAAGTGCGTTGCTGCGTGTTATATTGCAGAGTCAGCGTATCCTGTTGCAATACGTCATCCAGCGAATCTTTTGGCGTCAATCGGGGGATTGGCCCGGTGCCGTACTGTTTCTGACGAATAATTTCGGCTTTCACTGCTGCAGGCAGTGTTACCAGCGAACTGTAATTCCAGGGGGCGTGAGAGCTGTAAAACACGGCGCCGTGGTCGTCGGTAACCATAAGCTCTGAGTCGGCGCTGGCGTTATAGTCTTCAATGACCGACAGCGCGACCTTTACCACCAGCGCGCCAATGATTTTTGTTTGTTGGTGAACCGGAAACGAAAAATAATACCCCCGTTTACCTGAGACCGTGCCAAGGGCGAAGTAGCTGCCTTCCTGCCCGCTGATCGCCTGCTGAAAATAGGGGCGAAAGCCGTAGTCGTTGCCAACAAAACTGTCGGTTTCATCCCAGTTGCTCGACGCCAGCGTTACGCCTTGTTGCGACAACAGATACACGGCATCACTGTTTAGCGAGGCATTGTAGGATTGCAGCAGCAAGTTACCTCGTTGGATGTTCTCCTGACTTTGGGTTGTCAGCAAGTCACTGATTGCCGGGTGCAGAACCAACACTCTGGGGAGCGTGCGGTACTTGTCGAGCTCAATGTCGAGACGGCTGGCCACATCCTGAATATCCTGTTCAGCACTTTCCTTCACAGCCTCTGTCACCTGGGTATAGGCGAGCAGCCCGACCACCATCAGGTAACACAAAAACAGCACAAAAGTGATAACGCGGAACATAGGACTCCTTAGAACAGGCAGTCTTTATATACCGTTAACAAAAAGAACACAAATACGACTTAATACCGATTATGAACTATTCAGGCGAGTGATTAAGGGCTGAAACGGGCATAAAAAAACGCCTGCAAGTTACTTTGCAGGCGTTTAATAAAGAACAAAAATAAAGTTTACTGACGACGCCAGGTAGTGCCCTGAGCACCATCTTCCAACACGATCCCCATGGCCGTAAGTTTGTCGCGAGCCGCATCGGCAGCGCCCCAATCTTTGGCAGCACGAGCGTCATTTCGGGCTTTGATCAGCGCTTCAATTTCAGCCGCGTCATCATCGCCACCTGATTGTAAAAACGCCTCAGGGTCACGCTGTAAAAATCCAAGAATACCGCCGATCCCCTTCAAAACAGCCGCCAACTTGCCGGCTTCTTCGGCATTGTCTTTTTGCTTGTTCAGGTCGCGAGCAAGGTCGAATAACACCGAATAGGCTTCCGGAACATTCAGATCATCGTTCATCGCCGTTTCGAATCGCGCCAGGTAACCACCGTAACTTAAGTCTGTCACACTGTTCACATCGACACCGCGCAATGCCGTGTACAAACGCTCCAATGCCGACTTGGCCTGGTCGATGTTGTCCTGCGAGTAACTCAACTGACTGCGATAGTGAGCCGACATCAGGAAGAAACGCAAAATCTCAGCATCGTGTTCAGCCAGTACGTCCCGCAACGTAAAGAAATTGCCCAGCGACTTGGACATTTTCTCGTCGTTTACCTGCACCATACCCGTGTGCATCCAAGTATTTACATACGGCGTATCGAATGCACAGCAGCTTTGTGCCACTTCGTTTTCATGGTGAGGGAAAATCAAATCTGAACCACCGCCGTGGATATCAAAATGCTCACCCAGGTGTTTATGGTTCATTGCGCTACATTCGATATGCCAGCCCGGACGCCCCTCACCCCAGGGTGATGTCCAGCTTGGCTCGCCTGGCTTTGCGGTTTTCCACAACACAAAATCCAGCGGATCGTCTTTGCCCTGCGCAACTTCCACACGTGCGCCGGCCTGCAACTGCTCCAGGTTCTGACGGCTTAACTTGCCATAGTCATTGTATTTACTGACATCGAACAGCACATCGCCGCTCTCCGCCTGATAAGCAAACTCTTTATCAATAAGGCGTTGAATAACGTCGATAATTTCGCTCATGTGACCGGTAACGCGAGGCTCTACATCGGGCTCCAGTAAATTCAGCGCCGCAAAATCCTCGTGCATCATCCCAATCGTGCGTTCAGTCAGTGCTTCAGCCGATTCGTTGTTGGCATTGGCACGCGCAATAATTTTATCGTCCACGTCGGTAATGTTACGAACGTATTTCACATCGAAATTTAAGTGGCGCAGGTAGCGCACCAGTACATCAAAGCTCAAATACGTTCGGGCGTGGCCCATGTGAGACAGGTCATATACAGTTATGCCGCACACATATAATCCCACCTTCCCTTCAACCAGCGGCTGGAAGCGCTCTTTCTGACGGGTTTTGGTGTTAAACAGCTGCAACATAACGGTAGATTCCTCAATATCCTGAAATTGGTGCCGAAGTTTAGCACTGTCGTGAGGCAGTTGCTACGCTTTAACGGGGCGGGCGTGGATAAGGTCTTTTAGCCTCGCGTCAATTGGGCTACTATTGCAAACACTGATTCAGCGACACAACAATAAGGTTAACTACTATGGTGACGTTAAAAACAAATCACGGCGACATTACCCTGGAATTATTTGCCGACAAAGCACCTAAAACCGTTGAAAACTTCTTATCTTACGTAAAAGACGGCTTCTACGACGGTACCATTTTCCACCGCGTAATCGACGGTTTTATGATTCAGGGCGGCGGTATGACGCCGGATATGGAACAGAAAACCACCAAGGATCCTATTGAAAACGAAGCCAACAACGGCGTTGCGAATGCTGCAGGCACCATTGCCATGGCCCGTACTAACGATCCACACTCAGCTACCGCGCAGTTCTTCATTAACGTGAAGGACAATGATTTCCTTAATTTCAGCAGCGAGTCTATGAACGGTTGGGGCTACTGTGTATTTGGTAAAGTGACCGCTGGTATGGACGTAGTAGAAAAAATCAAAAATGTGAAAACTGGCAACTATGGTTATCACCAGGATGTACCGGTTGAAGCAGTAGTCATTGAAAATGCGGTCGTCAGCGAATAAGATGCTCGCCCATTGAATAGTGTAAGGGAGTCCAATGACTCCCTTTTTAATGCCAACAGACTGATTTTGCATGCCATTTACCTACTTCATTGCTGACATCCACTTAAGTGCAGAACGCGAGGACATAACCCGGTGTTTACTGGAGTTTCTCGCCAGTGATGCCGTTCAGGCAGAGGCGCTTTATGTGCTGGGTGACTTGTTTGAATTTTGGTTAGGCGATGACGATGTTACCCCGCTGTCAGAGCAAATCGCCGCGGCATTCAACACGCTGTCCCAGTCTATCCCTGTGTATTTTATTCACGGCAATCGCGATTTCGCCATTCGTCAGGGCTGGGCGAACAAGGCGGGTATGACACTGTTGCCCGAACAACATGTAATCGACTTATACGGCGAACCAACGTTGATCATGCACGGTGACGAGTTGTGTACACTGGATGTGGAATACCAGAAGTTTCGCAAGAAAGCCCGTGGATGGTGGTGGCCACGACTAGTGGGCTCCCTGCCCCTTTGGTTACGACGTAAACTGGCCGAACGTGGCAGAAAAACCAGTCAGAAAAATCAGCAAAAGCTCACGGCTGAGATCATGGATGTCACACCTGAAGAAGTTGAAAAGGTGATGCAGAAACACAATGTTGCCAGACTGATTCATGGTCACACCCATCGCCCCAATATCCATTCGCTTACCGTTAACAATAAACCTGCGCACCGCATTGTGCTGGGCGACTGGTACACCCAGGGCAGCGTATTACGCGTCAGTGCCGTCGACGTGAGCCTGGAAAAACGCCAGTTCAATTAACGCCCTCTGTCATAAATCTGACAAGCTTCAGTAAGATTTCTGCAAGCAAAACTTCACAATGTTATAAATTAACATTCATAAAACCCCACTAGGCTACTTGCATTCGGATGCCAGACCAAGGTACTGATTTGCAATCACATCTACCTGTGCATTTCCGATGTATCTCGTTTAAGCAGCAACTAAGCTGCAAAACATAAAAATTAAAAGTCACTATTGGGAATATCACAATGAAACTGAACTGGAAACTCACTGCCAGTGCTGTTGCTATGGCTGTATCTTCAGGGCTACATGCTGATGTTCTGCCCACACACCAGGCAGAAAGTGCGTGGTTTACCGACGCGCAATCGAAAATCGAACAGAAGCTCGAAGTAAACAACAAGTTCAAAGCAAAAAACGTTATCTTATTTGTAGGCGACGGCATGGGCGTTTCAACCCTAACTGCAGCGCGTATTCTGAAAGGCCAGAATGCTGGCGAGTTGGGTGAAGAAGGCTACCTGACGTTTGAAGAGTTTCCTCACTCTGCGCTGGTGAAAACCTACAACGTTGATGCGCAAACACCCGATTCAGCGGGTACCATGACGGCCATGATGTCTGGCCTTAAAACAGACGTGGGTGTCATTGGTGTTGATGAAGACATTGAACGTGGCAACTGTGCAACTGTGGCAGGTAACGAAGTCGTCACCGCATTAGAGCTGGCTGAAATTAAAGGCTTGGCTACCGGCGTAATTTCAACTGCCCGTATCACCCACGCAACGCCTGCTGCGACTTACGCCAAATCCGCTGACCGTAACTGGGAAGACGTTTCGGATATGCCAGAAGACGCGGTTACTGCTGGCTGTACTGATATTGCCGACCAGTTGGTAAACTTTGAAAGCAACCTTGAAGCGCGTTTTTCAGGTATCGACGTTGACGGTATCGAAGTCGTTATGGGTGGCGGACGCCGTCACTTCCTGCCGAAGGACGAAGCGTTCAACAGTGCTGATGCAGTGAGCAGTGTTGAAGGCGACCGTACAGATGACCGTGACCTGACCAGTGAATGGCAGCAAATGTACGAAAACGGGGTATACGTTATCGATCAGGCGGGTTTTGACGCGATTGATACTGAAACCACAGAACGCGTGTTTGGTTTGTTTAACGAATCACACATGCAATACGAAGCTGACCGCGCCAATGACATTGCGGGTGAGCCTTCGATTGTCGAGATGACCGAAAAAGCCATCAATATTCTGGATAACAACGACAAAGGCTTCTTCCTGATGGTTGAGTCTGGTCGTATTGACCATGGCCATCACGCAGGCAGCGCGTATAACGCCCTTACCGATACACTGGCCTTCGAAGCTGCGGTTAAAGCCGCTTACGAAAACACCAACCCGGAAGAAACCCTGATTTTGGTCACCGCTGACCACAGCCACGTATTTACCATTGCAGGTTATCCAAAACGCGGTAACCCGATTCTGGGCAAAGTGGTAAACGTCGGTTCAGACGAGCCTGCTACCGCCGCTGACGATATGCCGTACACCACATTAGGCTACACCAACGGTTTAGGTCATCAGAATCTTGGCACCGAAACAGACGCCGATGCGGTTTATGCCTACGATGCGAATACTGGCCGGGTTGACCTCACCAACATTGATACCACCGCTTCAGGTTATCACCAGGAAGCATTAATTCCACTGGGCTCTGAAACCCACGCGGGTGAAGACATCTCTTTACATGCAACCGGCCCTGGCAGTCAGTTGGTACAAGGTGTTGTAGAGCAAAACGTGGTATTCCACCTGATTAATCAGGCTTTGGATCTGGTAGAAGAATAAGCGGAGTTATAACCATGAATTTATTTAAACTAAGTGTTGTTGCCGCTGCCGTAATCGGTTTAAGCGCATGTTCATTAGACGGTGACGATGGTCAGGATGGAGCAAATGGCGTAGATGGCGCTGACGGTGTATCCAGCCTGGTAGTGCAAACCCAACTGGCTGTCGGCGACGCCAACTGCCCTAACAGCGGTGTTCAAATCGACTCTGGATTAGACAGCGATGGTGATGGTGCCCTGTCTTCATCTGAAATCAGTTCAACCAGTTACGTCTGTGTTCCACCGGCCTCTTCAGTAGACTCTTCAGAGTTGCTGACCTCGTTAAACAATGACTGGTTTGTTGAAGCCGCAGCGGAAGTAGAAGCCAATAAAACCGTGTGGTTGGAGGCAACCGGCGCGCTGTCGACCAACAGCCTGAACAGCAACAATGTGGTGGTTACCAGCAAGGCTGACCTGGAACGCACAGTCACGTCACTGCGCGGACAGGCAAAGAACATCATCTTGTTCATCGGTGACGGCATGGGTATTTCAACTGTGACGGCCGCTCGTATCCTTGATGGCCAAATGAAAGGCCTGGACGGTGAAGAGAACAAACTGAGCTTCGACCAGTTCCCGTTTGCCGGTTTATCTAAAACCTATAACGTTGATGCACAAACACCAGATTCAGCCGGTACCATGACAGCGATGATGTCGGGCCTTAAAACCGACGTGGGTGTCATTGGTGTTGATGAAGACATCGTGCGTGGCGACTGTTCAACCGTTGCGGGTAATGAATTGGTTACTGCGCTGGAACTGGCGGAAATCGCGGGTAAATCTACCGGTGTCATCGCTACTGCCCGTATTACCCACGCAACCCCGGCTGCCACTTATGCCAAATCTGCTGACCGCAACTGGGAAGATATCTCAGATATGCCGGCTGAAGCGGTAGAAGCAGGCTGCAAAGATATCGCCGACCAGTTAGTTAACTTCGAGGCGAATCTGGAAGCCCGTTATGACGGTCTGGACGTGGACGGTATTGAAGTCGTAATGGGTGGCGGTCGTCGTCACTTCCTGCCTAAAGATGCCAGCTTCAACAGCCCGGATGCAGTAAGTGCCGTTGAAGGTGACCGCACTGATGGTCGTGATCTGACAGCAGAATGGTCAGCCATGTACACCTCGGGTACCTACGTATTCGATCAGGCTGGATTTGACGCTATCGACACGGAAACCACCAGCAAAGTGTTTGGTTTGTTCAACGAATCACATATGCAGTACGAAGCCGATCGCGCAAACGATGTGGCGGGTGAACCATCACTGTCAGAAATGACCGAAAAAGCCATTCAGGTGCTGGACAACAATAACGATGGCTTCTTCCTTGTTGTAGAGTCTGGTCGTATCGACCACGGTCACCACGCAGGCAGTGCATACAATGCCCTGACTGACACAATTGAGTTTGCCAATGCAGTAGCAGCCGCTGACGCAATGACCAGCGATGACGATACGCTCATCATTGTAACCGCTGACCACAGTCACGTATTTA
Source organism: Alteromonadaceae bacterium (assembly GCA_964228145.1). Taxonomy (GTDB): domain Bacteria; phylum Pseudomonadota; class Gammaproteobacteria; order Enterobacterales; family Alteromonadaceae; genus Pseudobowmanella. Next base: position 12,047 of record CAXQZJ010000105.1, read on the forward strand.
CCATTGCGGGTTATCCGAAGCGCGGTAATCCAATTCTGGGTAAAGTCGTTAACGTGGGTTCAGACGAGCCGGCGACTGCGGTTGATGACCTACCTTACACCACTCTGGGTTACACCAATGGTTTAGGCTTCCGCGACTTAGGTGACGAAACTGATGCAGACGCGACGTATGCCCTTGCAGAAAGTACTGGCCGTCAGGACCTGACTGATGTTGACACCACCGCCTCGGGTTACCACCAGGAAGCCCTGGTACCTCTGGGTTCCGAAACCCACGCCGGTGAAGATGTTGGTATTTATGCCAAAGGCCCTGGCGCCTGGTTAGTGAATGGCACCAATGAACAAAGCGTGATTTTCCATGTTATGGATTACGCGGGTGACATCATCAACCAAGCTGAGCAGGCAATGGAATAATCCAGCGCTAAGTAACAAACAAGGGTTGTCGCTTAGCGGCGACCCTTTTTGCGTATTTAACGACGCATCCCATAAGTAAATTAGAGACAAATGATGTACAAAGCACTTGTTTTAATGACTACCCTTGGCCTGACTACCAACGCGGCAATTGCCAATACTTGTGAAAGCCAGTCCGCCACACTTCAGGCAGAATATAAAATCCATACTCACTCGGCCAACAATGACAAGACCAAATTACTCAACTTATGGAGACAACCTAACGTGGTTGCCCATGAGTATCCGCAAACCCGGATCACCGAAACCTGGGAACATGTGCAGCAACGCCTGATAAAACCCACGCGCTACTTTGATGCGCATAACCGCGCGATTGAATATCAACCTGGCGAGTCGGTGCACGGCAAAACGGAAACCAGCTGGAGCTATCGCAATCAACTGTTCAGTGACAGCCTGCTTGCCAGTATGGAGCCAGGTAAAACGGTAGGCGAAGGTTGTGAGCGAAGCCAGACATATACATTAACGAAAGGCGACGCTACCTGGACCCTGATTTGGCTCCCGGAGTTACATATAGCCCGTTCGTTTAAGGTACTCTCACCGTCACAGACCGTGGAATGGACACTCACCAAACTCAGTTTTGACCCGGCACCTATCGACGCGTTCTTCGCCAAACGTTTTACCTATCAGACAACAGATTTTGCTGATATTGGTGACGATCACACCGATCCGTTCTTGACGAAAATGGTGCATCAGGGCTTTATCGAGAAAGGCGCTTCCGGCTACTACAATACCGATGGCGAAGCGATTGGCAGTGGCCACCACCATTGAGATAAATTTGGGGATTACAGACGGTTTATACCACCGTCTGTAAAAACATACCTATTGCCAACCTTTCACCGCTGGCGAGATGCAAAATATGTGTTATAAAAATGTAGGTAACACGCTGCGTTATAGCAGCACATCACTAACACCGTGCATCAAGGAAGGTGATAATGGCGGTTTGGTTGCTCTCTCCAGAGAACTTTTTGTATGGATCTATTCTGATCATCCTCTTCGTGGTCATGCTCTTCGAGTGCGTAGGGCTATTGTGTAAAACCGATCTATTTGGTTTATTTGATCAACACCAGTTTGGCCTGCTGTCTTCAAAACACCCTCCTCCGGAACATTTAACATCTTACTGGTACTCAGTTTCAGGTAGCGGCTGGCTATTGCTATTTTTGTTTCTCTTTAGTCTACAGGGACTGGTTTATCAGTTCGGATTCCGTCGCTATGCCGACGTTATGGTCTCGGAGTTCTGGATATTCGCTGTGAGTGGCGCGTTGAGTATTACCATAGTGAGCGCGCTATTCTTTCGACTTCAATTTGTTATGCGTAAAGCTCTGGCCACACAGACCAATTCAACACTAACCTCTACGGATCAGCACGAATTGTCTGGTGCGGTAGCGCAAATCATAACTGCCGCGGAAGCGAATAATACAATGGCGGACGCCATTGTATTGGATCATCAAAAACATGAAAAACGAGTGAAAGTGAAACCACTTGAGTCCAGTGAGACATTCAATGCCGGGGATAAGGTCATCTTAATTCATCAGGGGATGAGTTGTTGGCTCGCATCACGCCGTAAAGACACACCAAAATTAAACTAATGACTATTCGAAAAATGACCAGCTAGGTACTAAAATATCAATGTCAAATAGTATTCTTAACCAGTGCCAGGGTTACTTTGTTTCGACTTCAATTTGTACTTATTGCAAGTACACTCTTTTCTGCGAGTCTATTCGCAAATCAGCAAGTGGATTGCGTAACTACGCACTATCCGCCATACACCGTATTTACCGAGGACGAGCCGCCAACTGGCCGCGACATCGGATTACTGCGGGCGTTGTCAAAAGCAATGAATTGGGATATCGAATTTATTGATATCCCTTGGGGACGACTTAAACGCTCTATTCATACCGAGCCATTTCAGTGTTATTTCTCATTGGCCAACATTGAAGATCGCAGCGAGTATTTGCAATTTTCAAAGATACCGCTTCACACAACACAATATGCCTTGTTTTACCGTTCAGGTATCCCGGAAAAGCAACTGTACAACTGGACCAGCTTGCGTATTGGCGGTATGCGTGGGATCAGGATTTCTGAGAAGTTTATTGCCGAATACAATATTGAACCCAAGGATCTTGTCTACCTGGACTCCAATGAGAGTTTGGTAGACATGCTGCAACTGGGGCGGATCGATGGGTTTGTTACGAACCGTGTAGTAGGAAATATGTTAACCCGGCATGAACAAGGTATCGATTCGTTTGTGATCTCGTCGTTGGACGTACCGGTTTTTCTCGCTATCGACAAGTCCATGCAGGTTGATATGGAAAAGGTGGACGCTGTCTTAAACGACCTGATACAGGCGCAACAAAAAGTGATGGCCAGTAACGAAACAGCGCACTGACCATTACCTGGTCAGCGCGCCGTCTTTTCAAAGATGGGCGTAAAAGGACGCGATTAGTGTTGAGTCAGCTGCGACACTGCGCCTACTACCAGCTCTGCCCCATCCTGAATTTCCTGTATAACCGCCTGTGTGTCTTTCAGTTGTTGTAATGCTTCCATTGCGCTCTTTCTGCTGGCATTAATGGAGTCAACCGCCGCTTCAGCCAACTGACTGTTTTCAGCTACCACGTTAACAATTTCATCTGTCGATTTGGTTGTTCTGAATGCAAGCTCGCGAACTTCATCAGCAACAACGGCAAATCCTCGTCCCTGATCTCCGGCCCGGGCAGCTTCAATGGCAGCGTTCAATGCCAGTAAGTTTGTTTGATCAGCAATGCCGCCAATAGCCTGAATAATTTTACTGATTTCCTGAGACTGCTTGTTCAAGGCATCAATACTTTCAGATGCTTGCGACATTTTGTCTACCAGCGCCGACATCATATCGCCTGTTGACTGCATTAACGCGTGTCCACGTGTTGAGCTGTCTCCGGTTTGACGAGAAGTTTCATATGCCATATCTGCCGCTTCCGCAACACGACGTTCCTGCATTACCTGTTCGGTTATATCGCTGGCAAATTTCACACAACGGGTCAGTTCTCCGTATGCATTAAAAATAGGGTTGTACGAACCTTCCAGCCAAATTTCGCGGCCTTGTTTGTCGAGGCGCTTATAGCGCGAAACAAAGAACTCACCGCTCTTGAGTCGTTTCCAGAAGTCTGCATACTGTGCGCTCTCCGCCTCTTCACGGGTACAGAACATGCGATGGTGCTTCCCTCTGACTTCATCCAACGAATAGCCCATGGTTTTACAGAAATTCTCATTCGCGTCCAGCACAATACCGTCGATTGTGAACTCAATCACAGCCGTGGAGCGTTTAATGGCTTTGATCATGTTTTCATTTAAACGGGAAGAGTTGATGGTACGCGTGAGGTTGCTGGCAAATAAATCGATGGAGAAAACATTGCCGTTGGGGTCACGAATGGGCTGCATAATCACCCTCAACCAAAGATGTTCAGCAGTACCGTTGTCTATTTCAACCGCGCCAGACCAGTGCAATTGCTCTGTGATTGCTCGTTGTAACTGCTTAAAGTGCTCAGTATTTCGCGCTTTCGGCGGGACTAAGTCAACGAACGGAATACCTTTAAGCGTGTGTTCTGGTAATCCGGTTTCACGCGTGAACAACTCGTTTGCGTCGGTTAACTCACCTTTCGGATTCATCGACACATGCAGCATTTCACTGCTAACACTATCGAAGATCTGCTTAAAGGTAGACAGTTCCCCGGACACTTTTTGCAGCTTGTCGGCAAGCGCCTTGCTTTTTGAAAACATTTAATCGCTCCATCGATAATACAGGGTAAGAGGTATCCTAATTATCGCTATTATTATCTTGTTTGCGTGCTAATGACAAGGATGTCATAGACTTAATTAAATGTTGCCATGAATTATCTGCATTTTAAAGCATGACTTCAAAAAAATTTATATTTATTAGTTATTTACAATATATCGTAAAGCCCTGGTTGAGCGGCAGAGCAAACGAAAAGGACGCTGAGCGCGCATCAAATCAAACGGGACAGCCACTGTGGAATTTAAAATCCTGATCGGGCGACGATATCAAATCGGATTCAATGTCTCTGAAGAACGCAACGCGGTCTGATATATCTTTACCAGCTATCTCTTCAGCCAGTGTCAGATAATCCTGATAATGACGCGCTTCTGAGCGTAATAAAGAGATATAAAAGTCACTGAGAGGTTTATCTACGTGAGGGGCCAGCACAGCAAAACGTTCGCAGGAACGCGCTTCAATGAACGCACCACAAATCAGCTTATCGATCAGCGCGGCCGGTTCGTGAGTTTTTACGTGTTGAAGTAAGCCTCTTGCATAGCGGCTTGAGCTGATGGTGTCGTAGGTAATACCATAACCTTCCATGATTTCCAGTCCTGATAAAAATGATGTAGTTCTTCTTTTATCAACAATACCATTTTGTCGATCAGGTCCTGACCATAAGGCGTACCCGATTTCGGTATCATGGATTTAGTCAGCTTTTCGTGATTCGCCAGCGCTTTCCAGTCGCCCACCTTGCGATAGGTAAAATCTTCAAACGGCTTTAACCAGGCCAACAACGCGTCTCCACTTTCCTTGTCTACCGCATAACGACGGATCAAAAACATAGCGGATTGCGCGGCCTTGAGCTCACTAAAGTAAACAATGTGCAAATATTCAAAGTATTAATGAAACTTCGGGAGTTACCGTCAGGTATCATTTAAGATAAACAGAAGAAGACAAAGCTGATTGTTTGAATGGAGAAAAGCAGTGATAAAGGAAGAGTTGAAAGGAATTTTTCAAAAAGCTCATGCTGGGCCATTTTTGTTTGTAGGCTCTGGTTTTTCTAGGCGTTACCTAGGACTCGAAGATTGGAATGGATTGCTATCAAAATTTGCCGAAGGTCTAAAGCCTTTTGAGTATTACTTATCTATAGCAAATGGAGAACTTCCGAAAGTAGCAAGGTTAATGAGCGAAGACTTTAATGAGTATTGGTGGGCAAGCGAAACATACGAGGTGAGCCGCAGAAAGAATCAAGCAAAAATTAGAAACCAATCTTCCGCATTAAGGGTTGAAATATGTGAATACTTAAAATCTACTTCATCAGTTAATTTCAAAGAATCTGAATATTCGCAAGAGCTCGCACTAATTAGCCAACTGAATGTGGATGGAATCATTACGACAAACTGGGATTTACTATTAGAAGAGTTATTCCCTGACTATAAAGTATATGTAGGGCAACAAGAGTTACTTTTTTCAAATCCTCAAGCAATTGGCGAAATATATAAGATCCACGGATGTTGTAGCAGGTCAAAAAGCCTAGTCCTAACAGATGAGGACTATCTCGACTTTAACAATAAAAATGCATACCTTGCAGCAAAATTAATAACTATTTTCGTTGAACATCCAGTTTTGTTTATTGGTTACTCTGTTTCAGATGAAAATATAGCCTCTCTTCTACTATCGATATCAAAATGTATTGGAGAAAATGCCAGTGATCAGTTAAAAAATAATTTGATTTTTGTGCAAAGATTAAAAACCGGAGAAAAGGAAGGTGTCTCTGAGACATTTTTAACTGTAGAAGGAGTAAGAATACCAATAATTGTAGTTAAGTCGAATTCATTTAGTGAAGTTTACGAAGCGATAAATGAAACTAAACGAAAAATTCCTGCCAGGGTTCTCCGGTACTGTAAAGAACAATTGTATGAAATAGTAAAAGCGCAAAAACCCGAAGAAAAAATATGTGTGGTGGATATAGATCAAGTAGAAAATAAAAATGACATTGAATTTATTGTTGGAGTTGGTGTTGCCAAACAACAAGAAGAGCAACAAGAAGTCGGAAAGTATGGTTATCAAGGTATACAAGCAATAGATCTCTTTACAGACCTATTAATAAACAATGGCAATTATGATGCGGCAAAGATTATTGAATCAACGATTCCAAATATTGGAAAACAGTCATCCTACATACCAGTTTATAAATATCTTAGTGAAATCGGAATAAATTCAGAACAAAAGTACACCGAATCAGGATTAGAGCTTTCTAAATGGTTAAATCGGAATGAAGACGCTTTTTATGCAAAAGCTCATGCTAGAAGCTTTGTGAAAAATCACAAAGACCGCACCTCGAAAGAAATTATTGAAGTCTGCACACCTGAAAATGCAGCTATTTTTTTGAGCTTTCTCAAACCTGACAAATTTGACACTGAATCTATTCGTCAATTTCTGTATGAGAATATAGAGAAGTTTGATTCAAAAGTATGCTCCGGCTCAAGCTATTTTCGAAAACTAACATGTTATTACGATAGGATTGTTTATGGCTGGTAACTTGTTAAAAACACATCAAAATCGTTCAAAATTTAGACAGGCGTTATAATATGTTGTACATTGAACATATATGATTCAGTACAGTAGGGTTTGTGTAAAAATGAAAAATACTTCCGCTCAAAAAGAAATTTCTCAGTCAAGGCTGTTGTACCAAAACCCTTACTCCTACCTAGATGATGAAGGGGCGTTTTCAGCTGAATCATTTTTTAGTGAAACTAATGAACAATCAGTATTAGCTCAACATAAAAAAAACTTACAGAATCCTTACGCATTTATAGATGATACCCCTACTTCAAGTATTGAAGACACAAATATACAATCAAGTAATTTTAAGATGCTCACGGAGGAAGTGTTCAAAGGAATAAAGAGCGACGAAAAGTTGACAACTCAACAAATTAACACTGCTGTTAACAAACTAAAGTCTCTAATTTGGAAACATAGAGTTTTTTTGTGGGATGGGAACTGCCCCAATAACAATATAGATTATTTAGATCCCGAAAGAATACTTATTGCACTTGGATTTCAGGTGTACAGGCATTCTACTCTTGGTACTTTCATATATAAAGGTGATGTGTATGAAGTTGCGGGGGAAATTGATAGGGACAAAAACCGAATAAACTTGTCAGAGCAAGAGCCTCACATTTCTCGAAATTTCACACTTGCTCATGAGCTAGGTCATGCATTAATTCATTCACAAAATGGACTTCATAGAGATCCCCCACCTAAAGATCGTTCAAACTTCAAAAGAGAACAAACGGAAAGAGAGGCTGATAAGTTTGCCGCTTTGTTTTTAATGCCAGAAAAACTAGTCAGGGCAGAATTTAAAGAAATTTTTATGGTCGAAAAATTCGAACTAACGCAAGAACGTATTTACGCCCTAAATCCATCAAATAACGATAAATATAATAAAATAATTGCATCTCGGAAAGAGTTAGCACTTCATCTCGCCAGAACTGAATCCTACAATGGTGAATTCTTTATGTCACTATCTAAAAGATTCAAGGTATCTGTTGAAGCTATGGGTTTTAGGCTCCTCGAACTTGAAATCGTGTGACAAAACTTAACCAGTTCTGAGCTGCACTAATTACTAACATCTTGTCGGAAAAATTTGAGATCTAAATTAATATTTTTTGATTGAATTTCAATGTTGGAGTCCCACTATGAAACTTAAAGTCATCATCTGATGAGGAAATTAGTTCAGCCTCTACATCACCGAAAAAGGCAACACGCTCGGAAATATCTTCACCGGCGATTTCTTCGGCTAATGTCAGATAATCCTGATAGTGACGTGCTTCAGACCGTAACAGCGAAATGTAAAAGTCGCCAAGCCGCTTATCCACATGAGGCGCCAGTGCAGCAAAGCGTTCACATGAACGGGCCTCGATATAGGCACCACATATCAGCTTATCAATAAGAGCTTGCGGTTCATACGTACGTACATGGCGTAACATGCCACGGGCATACCTGCTGGAACCAATGGATTCATAGGCAATGCCGTATTCTTCCATAATCTCCAGTACCTGATAAAAATGATGCAGCTCTTCTTTTATCAGCAATACCATTTTATCAATCAAATCCTGACTGTAGGTTGCACCGGATTTGGGGATCATGGATTTAGTGAGCTTTTCGTGATTGGACAGCGCCTTCCAATCGCCTTGTTTACGATAGGTAAAATCTTCAAACGGTTTTAACCAGGCCAATAGTGCATCTCCACTTTCCTTATCTACGGCATATTTGCGGATAAGGTACATGGCTGATTGGGCGGCCTTCAATTCACATACAAGGTGGTCTAAAAGCAGTATCGGCAAATTTTCTTTTTTGACAGCTTCAGTCAGCCATCCATCTGGGGTTGAACATTTCAAAAACTGATTTATTGGCCCTAATAACTCTTCCAAAACACGCGCCCATTATCAAATAAATTCGGTTAGTACAGCGCATATACTAACACAATCAGCTTTATCTATACCTAAGCTTTGTGTTGCTATTCCGAGTATCTCGCTTTAATGTTATCACCAGCCGCTAGCAAGCATATTCATGAATCATTTCATATGCAGACATGCCATCGAGATAAAGCTTCCAGAAGTCTATCAACTGTCCATTTACTAACCCCTTTGCGTCCCTGGTTATCCAAAAGTCTTTAACACCAACAACATCAATTGACCCATCCCTCACTCCGAGAGTTCGATGAATCTCATCAATTTTCTTATCATCACAGGCATAAGGTAATCCATGTTCCTGAATTGGTGTGTTAGGGTCAGTATCTCTAAGTTGAGAAATGAGTCCCATCAGTTGCGTCATCAAAATATATTTCTCAGCATCTTCCACCGAGTAATTTCCTCGCCAACGCTCCAATTCACTGGAATAGTGTTCAAATAACTTACGTAATTGCATATGTTCTTCAAACCATGCAACCACTTCGCTGGTTCTTACATTTTGCGAGTGCTCTAGTCTGACTTCGTCTGGTGAATATACGTAACCATCAGGAACGCTCCAGGGCGCTACTTCAACCTTACCTACATAGCCACAGGTCGCAAATTGAATGGCTCTCGGATAATCCTTGGGAAAGATTATTCTTTGACGGGCACACCAGGTTCTGTTGCAGGCGAGTTGAAATCCCCAATGCCCTGGAACACCGGAACGACTAAAAAAGAAGAACTCCAGCCCATACAACCTGTGATATTTTTCGATCAACAGATACAGTGCCTTGTTAAATTGTCGCATTCATCGTCTCTTTAATTCTCTGTGTTAGTAACCTATCAGCATCCGCTACAAAGAAATATTCCGTTCAAAATCGATGATTTCTGAAATACTGCTGGTAGCTGGGTTATATACCCACTCAAAGTCAAACAACGAGCGCATCCGGTTATCCATAAAAACATCATCAATCACCAGAGAATTAAACTTGTTGCCCTGCTTTCTGTATAGCTCCATCTGCTTTATCAGACTATCGGGAAGATGGGCCATAATAAAATCGGAGATCACCAACATATCGGCGTTGGTGTATTCATCAGAACCCATCATTTCCAGTCCATGCCTTATAGCTGGAGCCACATCCGTTCCACCATGAAAAGACATTTTAAGAAATGCGAGCAGATCGCTCATGGAAAAGTCGGTCGAGAGGTTTATCGTTTTAATGCGGGTTGAAAAGTTGATTAAATAACAACTGCGCTGACTTTGCCTAGCTCTCGTTGCCATTATCAACGTAACAGCTTTTGCAATCGTCTCTGGCGCGCCTTGCATAGAGCCACTGGTGTCTACACAAATAATAAGTGGGCCTTGTTTCTCGTCTTCCAAAATGGATGTTTCTGACTCCACTTGTACTTCTTTATTGATTTCAGTGGTGCCTTCCAGTTCAAAGCAAAGTAAGGAAGATTCAATGTATTTAAGGTCGAATAAGATAGCGGTTTCCGGATCTGACAATAACGCCAATTCACCTGGTAGTGCATGTTCTATGTCTTTTCCCAGCTTTAAACCTACGATTTCTTCTCTTGAATTGAAATCTGGAACGCTGATAGTTTCGATGTGGCTATGTAATACTTTCTCGACTTTTTCGCTTTGTTTTATCTGGGAAATCCTTCCCATTAATTCTAATAACGACTGAACACCTTTATCTTCTTTGAGATATTCCAGCCAACGTATCACTTCGTCTACCTGAAGCTGGTTTTCGGCTCCGGCCGACAGGTCGAATAACAAGCCATGCTCTAAGCCCAAAGATTCGGCATATTCCAATAAGTCCTCTATAGCTGCCAGTCTTTCGAGTAAAGCTTTAATAAACGCCACACGCATTTCATGGATTTTATTTAACTCCCAATTATTAAATAACGTGTCAGCAAGCTTTTGATACTCAATGGTCAATAGCTGATAAGTGGTCGCTAATTCAGTTCTAGCGGCCTCGTCTCCTTTACCGTTACCCAACAATTTATTCAGTTTGGCCTTTTCGTTATCCCAAAATTTATCTGGTGCCTTGTTATGCTTTACACACTCCGATTTAAACTCTTTCAACAACCAATTAAAGTCATTCAGGTTTGGAGAACCAATCGCGTTCGAGGTCGCTCTGTGCCTTAACTGATAAAACGGATTTTCTGTATCAATATAACGCTTGGTGAACGTATACCAGTTCTCTACAGAATCACTTACAAAGTTTTCAACTTTGCTGTGCTTGTCCAGTAGTTTCTCGTAGCGATCACCCACCGCTGTTTTTATTAGCGCGATATGCTCGGAAAGGTTAGTCATGGCATAATGCTTCTAATCTTTCGCAATCCTTTATTCTGAGTGCGAGTGCGCTCATTTGTTCGTTAATCGCATCGAGAGGAATGTTCAGTAGTTTTTCATTTACGAAAGGCGATGCGAGTTTCTTCTTATATTCCTCACTTTTTGCTAAGCAAGTTTGTTGTATTTCTACCAGAGACTGACGAATGTCCGCCACCGAATCGGCTAAAGATGAAACTAAACGGCGATTTACATCACTTTTCTTTTCGCCTTTATGAAAGAGCACTTTAGGAGTGTAAGTTGTTTCGGCGTCATAATGTCGATCAAAACCATGCCCTACTATTTGACATGTTCCTTGTCCATCAAAATGACAATCATAATCTTTTAACTCGTTTCCTCTCGCATCAACGGGGTGAAACTTATCTTTAGTTTTCAGATAGGAATAAGGGATATGTAATGTTCGACTTGTCGAATTTTTGTGATATCCATGGCCGTAAGTAAAGTTAACAGTGGCAACAAAATATTTTTTGTTTCCTTTTCTTTCGGTTTTGTAAACATCACTTTTATAAAACAGCTCTTTGTTTATCTCTTTATCCAGTGATTCTTTTTCTTCATCAAGCTTGTGGATACTGATATCCGTAGTCAAGCCGATGGCTTTGATTGACTGGTGAACGATATCAGCCACTGCAAGACGGTTGTCTTCTTCTGTCCAGATACAGTTGGCTATTAACAGGGAGTCACTGTGGTTAGTTTCCTTTCGATCGTTGAAGAACGCTGATGCCTTTAATAACTGGGCTATTTTTTGCCAGCGACGATCGGATACATAAACGCCCAACATCTCATACTGTTCAGACAATTCGTGTCTGATCATATGGATGGTTTGAATAGTTTCCTGAGAAAGCGTTACAAGATGGATTTTCTTCACCCAGCTCAACCATTCTTGCTGTGATACCTGAATATTCGAAGGCACTTTTACTTCCGCATTTGCAGGTTTAGCATTCAGTAACGCTTCAAAATTTTCTTTAAGCGCTATAGGAGAAACCGTTAAGCGGATAATGAACCTGTCGTAGAGTGCTTCCAGCCCCTGATTTTCTGTTGGGGTCTCATTAGAAGCAGCAATCAGTGCTTTTAATGGAGTATTTTGCACCTCATCGCCATTCTTAAACGTTTTTTCATTAATCATGGTTAACAGGGTATTCAAGATTGCGGGGCTGGATTTCCAGATTTCATCTAAGAACGCAAAATCAGCCGTTGGCAGGTAATTATTGGTTTTTCGGGTATACCTGTCTTCTTTTAATTCCTTTAGCGACACCGGCCCGAACAACTCTTCTGGTGTAGTGAACCGATTCATCAAATGCTCAAAGTAGCCAGCTTCTGAAAATGCACAGGCTATTCTTCGGGAAATCAGGCTTTTCGCGGTGCCTGGCGGGCCATACAAAAAGGTATTCAGGTTAGATAATGCGCCTAACAGGGCAAGAGAAATAATATCTTCACGTTCATGCATACCAGATGCGATATGCTCCACTAACGACTTAATTCTGGCTTGTAAACTCATTACTACTTCAAGTTCCTTTTAAAGATTTGCTACTGCTAGGTCGGTTGCCTTAACCAACTCTTCGATAAAACGAATGCACTTAGCCAGTTCGTCTTTTCTGATTACATGAGGTGCGGTCGGATCAACATTCACTCGATGTACCGCGTCTCCCCTCAGTGATATCCATTTGTTTAATTGGGTTCGGGCGGTTTTAGGTTCGACATTATTCCAGACCCAACTCTCTGTAATGTCGACTTCAAAAAACTCTTCGAATAGTTTTTTAGTCTTTAACGACCCTGGGTTATGAAATTGCTTTAAACGCTCTTCTAACTGCTTTTCGGCAAAATTACCCAGCATAGAGCCTTTCACCATACTGAATTTGGCGTGAAAGACCTCCGTGATAACGTCTTCAACATAGGTTTCCCAAGCTGTGAGCGCCAGTATCAGGCTCGCCTTCTTTAACGCATCTGGAGCGGTAAGTTCTTCATGAGTATTTAAGGTGTTGTAGCAATCTAATAAATCTTTGGCTTCTACAATTGAACGGTTAAATGTTTCTAGCGATTGCGTCATCAAAATCCCTGTTTATCTGTTCCTGAAAATGAAAAGTATTAGCGCGGTGGTATCTGTATTTTACTAATTGCTTGCGGTCGTTACTTATAGTTTTGAGCACGCTGTTATCATTTCGACGGCTAAAACGTCTTTAAAATAGTCAATTTCTGGTCACCAGAAATATTCTGTACTTCTGACTTTTGATCTCGCTTTGCAGTTCTTACGGGTTTGCCGAATGAGACAAAACTCTAAAAGTTTCTTCTTCCCTAAATTGATTCCAGTTTTTCACATAAATTTCTTTGTCCATTAAAATCGCGACGTCTGTATGTGCACCATCCTCTGAGACTCCTATTCCGTGACCAGTGATAATTCCACCATTTTCAGACATTATGCATCGGTTATGAAATACGTCTTTACCTGCAATTTCCTGTAGCTCATACACTTCGAAATTTAATGAATTTCGCTTACCTGAAGTGCCTAATACTTCCTGTCGAACATGGTCAGCATTAGGGCTGCCCTTTCCTGAATTCGCGCCTCCTCTTTTCTCTTTGTAATACAAGACTATATTAGGGACTTCTTGATTTTTATGAGTTTCGACAACGTAATCCAATAGCTTCTGAATAAAATGCGTAGCTTCAGAAGTCCAACCAAAAGGATCAACAATAACTATGTTTTGCGTTGACAGTTTGAGTAATCCAGAGAATGCTTCTAACAAATCCGGTGTTGTTCTTCGCACAATTTGTTGAGATTTGTGATTCCAAATACTACCAGGCTCATACATGTTTTCCGGCGTCAAACAATCGAGATCTTTAAGCGGCAGTGTCGCTAAAATTGCGTCAAATGGTTGCCTGGTATGCTCATTGCTAACGGCAATATCCCACTTATCTGCATTAGCTGCTTCCGTATTTCTGAACACGCAACTCTCAACAAGTTTTTCAACCAACTCTATGTATCTCTGGCAATGAGAAGACTGTTCGTCCACTGGCCCCTGTTTCAATAAATAACGTCGCAATTTAGAGGCTTTCGATTTAGGAAATGAACTAATGATCCTTGGCGTACCTAACCCATATTTTTCAAGACATTCACGATAATCTCTTATATCAGAGGCCCATTTTGACAAGAGCTTAGGTTCTAATGCATATTCCCACAGCATTACATCAGCTCCTCTCTTCGTTCGGAAAAGAAGCCGTGCGGCCATTTGTCCAGAAATTCGCCATCCTCATCAACACGGATCCGCTTTACTTTTACGCCTTCCTCTGAAGTCTCGAAATAAATAATAGAAACCTGTTCTGGCAACACAGCGTAGTCTGATGAGGGCAATTCATTGTCTGTAGTTTGGCGGATACGTTTGCGCAAACGGAGCAACAAATGTTCGCTATGGGTTTCAACCATAAACGTTGTATTTTTGGAACACTTGATCAGAAGGTCAGCAGTAGATGTTTGTATGCGTGGATGCACATGAAGCTCAGGTTGTTCGATTGATATGAGCTTTTTGTTAGGTAAATTTGCCGCAATGACTAAAGGTTTTAATTGTGACAAACCAACACCAATGTCAGAAGGCTCCACGGCTATATCGCTGTTTAGATCCCATAACGTATAGTCCAGCTTACAAAAGCCTAAATCACCAATAACTTCCTGGAGTGCTAAAGACGCGTTTCTTGATGTATTAGGTTTTTGACTAAAATCTTTTACCAGAGAAAGAACAAAACTCATCAAATGATTGGGATCGAGGATATCAAGAAAGTCATCCAGTCTTTCTCTGACTAATGCCTCGTATTCATCTTCCATGGACATACTATCGCTCAAAAAATCCAACGATGATGAATCAATCCCATTGTCATCCAGGTATTCTTTTAGTCTATCTAAGAATTGAAAAGTAGAATCTTCTTCAGCCCAAAGTGCCTCGCTGATTTGATGAATACGTTTAACAGTAGAATGAGTTAAAAAGTCAAAACTCTCAAATTCAGCATCAACACTATGAATTGAATCGTTAATTAACCTTAAGCGAGCTTTGATACCGATTCCAAGATTTAGTTTACTCGAATCAGACATCCATCCATCGACTGCTTTGATTACATGACTTGATTGACTCATTAATTCTGGCCATGCGGCTGATCCGTCATACCAGTTGGTATTAACTCTTTTCGTAGAACCTATTAAAGAAGTTTCAATATGACGCAGCGGCCCAATATGCAAAGAACTTTGTAACAATTGCAGAAGGTTATCCAGGGGCGCAACCACTATGTCCGAAAGCAATTCATTCGATAGAAGTTGCTCCTGCTCATCATCAATAATAATCCCTGTTACTATCTG
>CAXQZJ010000106.1:0-10080 GCA_964228145.1 Alteromonadaceae bacterium
GAACAGTTTCCATATGGTGGTCATTAAAGTGGTTGCCGGCTCCGTGCAGGTGGTTGGCAAGGTAAAGCAAAAAATTCGCCTTGCCGCAGGCCTGGATCAGGACATGCAGCTGAGCCTGGAAGCCATGCAGCGGGGCTGGGAGTGCTTAGAAGCCTTTGCTGAGTGGTTGCAGGACATTCCCCGCGACAATATCCGTGTGGTCGCAACAGCAACCTTGCGGCTGGCCGTGAATGCCGATCAATTTGTTAAACGCGCAGAGCGTATTCTCAACCATCCTATCGCTGTCATCAGCGGCGAGGAAGAAGCCCGTCAAATCTATTTAGGCGTTGCCTACACCTCGCAAAATGTCGGACATACCCTGGTTATCGATATTGGCGGTGCCAGTACAGAAGTGATTGTTGGCGAAGGGTTTACCCCCAAGCAACTAACCAGCCTGAATGTGGGCTGCGTAACCTATCTGGAACGTTATTTTGGTGATGGTCAGCTTAACGAGAGTAACTTCGGTGAAGCGATCGCTGCTGCCCGCAACGAAATCGCGCCAATTATCGAAATGTTTATGCCGTATCACTGGCAACAATGTATGGGTGCGTCTGGCACACCTCAGGCCATTGTCGAAATTCTGGTTAATCAAGGCATAAATGATTCCATTAGGCTGTCGTACTTGTACGATTTAAAGCAGCAGTGTATTGCCTGTGGGCAAACCGATAAGTTGGATATCCAAGGCCTGGAAGAGAGTCGTAAGCAGCCTTTCCCAAGCGGTCTGGCGATCCTAATTGCCTTGTTTGAATCCTTGCAAATCAAAGAAATGCAGATATCGGGTGGCGCCCTGCGGGAAGGGCTTATCTATGGCATGTTGGAGTCGCGTCGCCAAGACAATGTCCGCGAGCAAACATTGTTATCTGTGTGGCAACGCTTTAATCTGGATATTGCGCATGCACAGCGGGTGATGAAAATTGCCCAAGGCTTACTTGCCCAGTTGCCAGACAGTCAATGGCCAAGCGGGTTTGATGCAGAAGGTTTACTCAACGCCGCTGCCGCGTTACATGAAATTGGTATTCATATTGAGTTCAAGCAAAGCCATCAGCATGCCGCCTATTTACTCAATTATCTGGATTTACCCGGCTACACACAGTTTCAGCGCGATGTGATTCGAGATTTGGTCAGTAACTACCGACAAAATATTGATGTTTCTACCATCGCCCGCTATCAGCCTGCACTGCAGCCGGCTATTGCATTACTCAGTCGTTTGTTACGTTTGTCTGTTTTAATCTGCTTGCGCAGGAGTGATCAGCACATCAGCGTGCCGGCGATCACTGTCGGTAAGGATCAGGAGCTTAACTTAACCTTTGGGGAAGGATGGTTAACGGCCCATCCATTGGTGCGGATTGAGCTAATCAACGAAAGTTGGTTACAACACAAAGCTGGCTGGTCATTGACCAGCCAATAACAACTTATTTAGCCAGCAGGCGCGCGGCGTCTTTGGCAAAGTAGGTCAGGATGCCATCTGCCCCGGCACGTTTAAATGCCAATAACGACTCTAAAATTACCTCACTTTCGTTCAGCCAACCGTTAGCGAAAGCGGCTTTATGCATGGCATATTCACCACTGACCTGATAAGCAAAGGTAGGCACTTCCAGCTCGGTTTTGCAGCGTTTAACAATGTCCAGATAGGGCATGCCGGGTTTTACCATCAACATGTCGGCACCTTCGGCAATATCCAACGCGATTTCCCGTATCGCCTCATCGCTGTTGGCCGGATCCATCTGGTACTGCTTTTTGTTGCCACCTTTAATATTGGCTGCTGAGCCGACCGCATCGCGGAACGGTCCGTAGTAGGCCGATGCATATTTAGCCGCGTAGGACATAATGCAGGTATTGCTGTGACCGGCCTCTTCTAATGCCAGCCGGATAGCGCCTATGCGACCGTCCATCATATCCGACGGCGCGACGATATCGGCGCCGGCCTCGGCATGGGAAAGTGCCTGTTTAATCAGTACCTCGACCGTCTCGTCATTGATCACGTAGCCTTGCTCGTCAACCAAGCCGTCCTGACCGTGAGAGGTGAACGGGTCAAGGGCAACATCGCTGATCACCACCATGTCCGGAACGCTTTGTTTAATCGCGCGGATGGCTTTTTGTGCTAAGCCATCGGGGTTGAACGCTTCGCTGGCACAATCGCTTTTTAGCGCTGCCGGCGTGACCGGGAACAAGGCGATGGCCGGAATGCCTAAATCAAAGCATTCGCGGGCTTCATTGATCATTAAATCAATGGACAAGCGCTCGATGCCGGGCATGGAAGGTACGGCTTCGCGGCGTTGTTTACCTTCTACCACAAACATAGGGTAAATCAGGTCGCTTGGACGTAAATGATGTTCGGCTACCATGGCACGCAAGCCATCGTTCAGGCGCAAACGACGGGGACGTTGAGGGAGTACTGAGCGGTTCATAATTATTCCTTGCTATCAGCCTTGGGCTGAAACATTTTAGTTTGATTACGGCCTGCGCGTTTGGCTTCATACAAGGCTTCATCGGCCTGTTGCAACAACGCATTATCGGGCTCGCCAGCACTGGCGATCTGGCTACAAAAGCCAATGCTACAGGTGATACTGACGCTGATATCGTCCACTGCCACGGGGCTGGACTCCAGCCGCTGACGCATATGTTCAAGTAACTGATGCGCGCCGTTGGCATCCGTGTTGGGCAGTAAGATGGCAAATTCTTCACCGCCATACCGACAAATATCATCACTGGGCCGTTTGAGCAGTTGCTTCATCAACAACGCCGTATGGCGAATACAAGCGTCGCCGGTAAGGTGCCCTTGTTGATCATTAACTTGTTTGAAATGATCAATATCCAACATGGCAACAGTTAACGGGGTTTGTTCACGACGGCTGCGGCGTACTTCGGCCAAATAGCGTTTATCAAAGTATTGGCGGTTGCGTATGCCAGTCAGGCTGTCGATGGTGTTTTTCTCTTCCAGCTCGCGGTTCGCCTCGTGCAGTTCCCGCAGTGCGATTTCCAGCTCCAGCGTGCGTTCCTGGACATTATACTCCAGCTCTCGCTGCGCTTCTTCCTGCACTGCGATAACCCGTTCACGAGCCTCACGCAGCTGGGTTTCCTGAATCAGCGCTTGTTGTTGGGCGACCAGCTTTTCAGCTCGCTGTTGGTTGTAGTTCATGGCAACCACAACAGCTAATAACAAGGTTTCTATGATAGCGCCGAGCATCAGCAAATAATGGGAGTTGAGGTTAACGTCAATCAGGTTGAGGTTTTCCAGACTGGCGATAAAGCCACTGGCCAATAAGGTGGTCCAGGCCAGGGTGTATAAACGCGCCAGCTTGGCCCCACGAAAGCTAAGGTAAAAGGCGATCCCGTAGATATACACCACGGAGATAATCAGACACACCAAGGTTACCCGAATAAACAGGTAATAGGGCACCAACATGGCGGCAATCATCATCAGGATGAAAAATACCGCGGTATAGCGCAGCACACGCTCTGCCAGGCGACTATATTTGCCAACATCGAGCAGGTAGGTGGTAAACAGGGTGGCGCACAGCATAGTGAGATTGGCAAAAATCGCGATGCTGCGCCCTTGTAACCATTGGTTATCTGGCCACAGATATTTGTAACTCAGGCCATGTAAACAGGCGAGAGTAAGGCCCAGACCCAGCACATAGCCACTGTAGGCCAAAAAGCTCACCGAGCCACTGGTGATAAAGAAGAAAAAGTTACTCAGTGCCATGGCGGCAATAAAGCCAAAAAACAGTCCCATGACAATATTGTGTTCGCCATTGAACACCGCAAAATCGCTGGTTTCCCACAAGTAGAGCGGTAACTTCATCGCCCCGGACGTGGTGGCCCTGACATACAGCGTTTGAGGCGTGTCGGCATCGGGTAACGGGAACAGGAATTTCTCATGCTCCACTGGTCGCTGATTGAAAGCCAGTGTGTCACCGGTATGGTAGTCGGCCAGCACTTCACCCTTACTGGTAAACCATACGCTTACTTGGTCAATCAGGGCGTAGTCGAGCTCTAACAGCCAGTCTTGCTGCTGGCTCAACGCAGGCAATTGTATTTTGAACCAGTAAGTTTGCTCTGTCATGCCGTAGGACAGCAGCTCGCCCTGTTCAATCTGCCATGCTGAATCGGGATGCTGCATCACCTCTTCTACTCGCCAGGGGGCAAGCGTAGCCTGATATTGTACGCCTCTGGCAATCTGGGCCCGGGCTTCGTCGGCCCTGACCATATCGATAATGCGAAACAGGGCGGCAACACAAATCACTGATACCAGCAGTACCAACAGTGCGCGCCATGGGTTGCGACTGGTGAGGGTTAAACCGCTTAGCGCCATGTCGGTGCTCCAAACAGTGCAACACTGTTATCCCAACTTGCCGCGGCAATATCCTCTTCGCTGACGCCTTTAACTTCAGCCAGCACCCGGACGACTTCACCTAAATAGGCAGGTTCATTGACTTTGGGTTGCGGACGCAAGGTCTTGGGTGTCAGGTAGGGCGCATCTGTTTCGATCAACAAGCGCGACAAAGGTAAGTGCTTAACCGCAGCGCGCAGATCGGCACCGCGTTTGGGATCGCATAGCCAGCCCGTTATCCCGATATATAGGTCAGCATCCAGATACGCCTGCATCTGCTCTTGTGTGCCGGTAAAGCAATGGGCAACACCACCGCTGAGACGATCACGATAACGCTTTATCAGCGCATATTGTGTATCAAATGCATCGCGTTCATGCAAAAACACCGGTAGTTGCACGTCAGCCGCCAAGTCCAACTGTGCTTCAAAAATGCGCTGCTGGATATCTGCGGGTGAAAAATTGCGATTAAAATCGAGACCGCATTCACCAACCGCACGCACCTGGGGTAAGGTGCATAATTCGCGCAAGATAACCAGGTCATCATCGCTGGCATCCTTGGCGTAATGGGGGTGGATGCCTGCGGTGCTGAGCAACGTGTGGGAATACTGCTCGCATAACTGAGCAGCAGCCTGTGACTCGCTGGCTGAGGTGCCGGTAATCAACAAGGTATCGACTCCGGCTTGTTTCGCGCGCACAACTACGCCATCCAAGTCCCGCAGTAAACGGTCATTGGTGAGGTTGACGCCAATGTCGAACAAGCGCATTACTTAATTCGTTTTACCTTAATGCGTTTACCTGAATCGACGGCCTGCAGGTAAAAGGCACCCATTGCTCCTTTGGTAATCAGGTAGCTTTGGTTGGTATCAATTTTGAGTTTTCGGCTATCCATTTGCTTCCACACCTGTCCATCAGCCGTGGTGATGGTCATTTTGCCGTAAACATCTTTTTTACTGCTGGCGATATCAACCCGCATTTCGTCAGGGGTATCAAAGGTGGCTTTATATTCCAGACCAAATTGTTCAGGTTGCGCCTGCTGCAATTGCGGACTGCCGGCCACAACCGGCTGCGGAGTACGGGTGCTTACTTGTGCCTGAGGAGCTGCTGAAGGGGCCGGATAATCAACTTTACTGTCACCATTGAGGCGCTTGCTGACTTTGTCATAGCACATCAAACGGTCGAGGCTGTTTTTGACACCGGCACAGGCGCGTAAATCGCCAATCAGGGAGGTTTGTGCGGCAGCGCCGCAAGATATTAAGCTAACTAGGGTAAAGGTAATCAGTTTTTTCACTGTGATTCCTGCTCTGTATGTTTTTTGTTATATAAGCTACCTACGATAACGCCAATTTCAAAAAGCAGCCACATCGGGATAGCCAGCATTGTTTGTGAAATAACATCGGGTGGGGTCAGCAACATGCCAACCACGAATGCGCCAACAATTACATAAGCGCGTTTAGCCCGCAATTGTTCTGGTGTTGATATGCCTGTCCAACACAACAGTACGATGGCAATCGGAATTTCAAAACATACACCGAATGCAAAAAATAGTTTAAGCACTAAATCGAGATAAAAGGTGATGTCGGGCGCCACGATCACCCCTTCTGGGGCAAGTGCGGTGAGGAACATGAAGATCACCGGGAAAACAATGAAATAGGCGAAGGCAATGCCCAGATAAAACAACAAGGTGCTGGACAACAGCAGCGGTACCACTAAGCGTTTTTCATTGCGGTAAAGACCCGGCGCAATGAATGCCCATATTTGATAAAGCACAAAAGGAATGGCGATAAAAAACGATAGCATCAGGGTGAGTTTGAAAGGGGCAAACAGGTTGGCCGTGACATCGGTGGCGATCATGGTCGCGCCCTCGGGTAGCACATCCTGCAATGGCTTAGACACCATGTAGTAGATATCGTTAGCAAATGCCACGAGCGCCAGAAATACCGCAAACACGCTTAACAAGGCTTTGATAAGACGGTTTCTGAGTTCGGTAAGGTGATCAATCAGAGTTTGGTTGCTTGCCATCTTTTGCCTGGGAAGCCGGCGGTTGCACGCTGTTGGCTAATTGTTTTAATTCATCAACACTGGCTTGGACGTCAGCAGGCAGATCTTTCATGCCCATTTGTTCAGCCTTGCGAAGGTTTTCGTGTAGTTCGTGAATACGCAACTGCTCACTGACGTCGGACTTTATTCCGCCGACTGTGGCTTTAATTGTGCGAATCGTCTTGGCTGCACTGCGTACTGCGCCGGGCAATTTATCCGGTCCCAGCACCACAAGTGCCACAATGCCAATGAGCAATAACTCCAGAAAACCAATATCTGGCATATCAGGACTTGTCCTTAACCTCTGACTGCTTTTGCGCTTGCGGGTCGCTGGACTTGTCGCTTACACGCTGGTTGGGCTGCTCAAAGTCGGCGTCTTGCTTTTCTTCATTATCCATGGCTTTTTTAAAACCCTTTACGGCTGACCCCAGATCAGAACCCAGGTTGCGCAGCTTTTTCGTACCGAATAACAGCACGACCAATAAAATAATGAGAATCAGCGATCCTATGCCCATGTTTGCAAACATTCTTGCTCTCCAATAACAACAGCTTTTGTGCCTATTATACGTAGCTGATAGTAAACGTCACTGGGAATTAGTCCAGTGCTTTTGAGTGAATCCACCAGGCCCGTATCCAACTGGCAAAGGCAATCATACCCGGCCAGATGCTATGCCAGTTATCCAACTCACTGAGGGGCAACAACGCAGCGATGATCGCCCAGGTGCTGCCGGCCAGCGCCCAAAGCAACGATTTATCCCGTTTGTGTTGATAAAGCAGGCGTAGCTGATGTTCTTTGGCTTGTTGCGCTGGTAAGGCCTTGAGTTGTTTGAGGGTATCAAAGGCCAACTCTGGTACATCGGGCAGCTTTTCAGTCCAAAACGGCAGATTGGTTTTTACTTTCTGATAAAAGGCTTTAAATCCAACCTGCTCACTCATCCAGTTTTCCAGATAGGGTTTCGCGGTTTTCCATAAGTCGAGCTGTGGATATAGCTGGCGACCTAGGCCTTCAATATAGAGTAAGGTTTTTTGCAGTAATACCAGCTGTGGCTGTACCTGCATGTTAAATCGCCGGGCAGTGTTAAACAGCTGCAACAACACAATGCCAAAGCTGATCTCGGCTAACGGCTTATTAAAGATCGGGTCGCACACTTGGCGAATGGCGGCCTCGAAGTCATCAACATTGGTATCCGCAGGTACCCAGCCAGAATCCACATGCAAAGTGGCTACCTTGCGATAGTCGCGGTTGAAAAAGGCCACAAAGTTTTCGGCCAGGTAGCGTTTATCCTCGCTGTTGAGGGTGCCGACAATACCAAAGTCGATGCCAATATACATCGGGCGCTCTGGATGTTGGCGGGAGACAAAGATATTGCCCGGATGCATATCCGCATGGAAAAAGCTGTCGCGGAATACTTGAGTGAAAAACACTTCTACACCACGCTCTGCCAATAACGGCATATTGGTGCCCTGAGCGATTAACTCATCGACATTGGCAACCGGGATACCGTCGATGCGCTCCATCACCATGACGTTGGCGCGACAATATTCCTCATAGATGTGCGGGATATACAGTGCATCTGAATCGGCAAAATTACGCTTTAGCTGCAAACCGTTGCTGGCCTCAAGTAACAGATTGAGCTCTTCAAGAATGGTGCGGCGGTATTCCTCAACCACTTCTACCGGTCGCAGACGTTTGCCATCAGGCAGGAACTTACGGGCGATTTTTGCCAGCGCCCGCAGCAATTCAATGTCAGCGTCTATGGTGCCTTTAATGTTAGGGCGGATAACTTTTACGACCACATCCTGCTGGTTACTCTTCAATTTCGCAGTGTGTACCTGGGCAATGGACGCCGAGGCCAGCGGCGTGGTATCAAAATCGTAAAATAAGTCATCAATGCTTTGGATGCCCAATGCGGCGATAATGATGTCTCTGGCTTGCTCGCCATCAAATGGGAGAACTTTATCCTGCAAACGCGCCAATTCGTCGGCGATATCAGGTGGCAGCAAATCCCGGCGGGTAGATAACATCTGGCCGAATTTTATAAATACCGGCCCCAGCGATTGCAGTGCCAGCCGTAAGCGTTCACCGCGACTGGCTTGTGGATGCTTATTCTTAATCCAGAATGCCGCTTTGCGGCCGATGCGCGCGTACCAGGGCATCCAGCGTGCCGGGATGAGTTCATCCAGGCCGTACTCCAAAATGACATGATTGATTTGATACAGTCGCTTAATGCTCACGACAACTCCTGCTTATCAATAAGGGCTTGCACCCGCTTCGCAAGTTTTTCTGCGTCTTGGGTCAGGTCATCCACCTGCTGGCTAAAGTGCAACAGTGCCAGGGTTGGCACCGCCAGGCGTTTCTCTTCGACGACGGCATCACGGGCTTGTTGTCTGAACTGCTGCCATTGCTGACTCAGATGCTGCTTACCTGAACCCAACAAGCGCGCGGTTTTGTAAGCCAGCACGTCACCGGTATAACGAGACAGGTGTTCTTGCCAATCAATATCCAGTTGTTTAAATAAATCACTGACCTGTTGCGCCAGGTGCATATCGCCGATCACATTAAGTTTTTGTTCACGGATCAGCTGGGTTAACTGGCTACTGTCTTGCAATTGCGGCAACACACTAACCGCCACTTGAATATGACAATCTGGTTCGTTATCGCAATCCAACACATCGACCCGGTCGCTGAAGGCTAGCGTAAACTGTTGATTAATGTCGGTCAGAGACACTTTAAGTCGCTTACCCGCCATGGGGCGTAGACGCTGGGCTGAACCCTCATCAAGAGACAGCACTTTGTTAATCAGCGTTTCAGCAATACCGTGAATAAACTGCCTGGCTGGCATTAAAATTTAAACCCCTTGTGCAGGGCAACAATGCCGCCGGTCAGATTGTGATAGCTGGTTTGTTCGAAGCCAGCATCATCCATCATATTTTTGAGGGTTTCCTGATCCGGATGCATACGGATGGATTCGGCCAGGTATTGGTAGCTTTCGGCATCGTTCGCGACCAACTTACCCATTTGCGGTAATACTTTGAAGGAGTACATATCGTAAACCTTGCTTAGCCAGTCTTGGGTAGGTTTGGAAAACTCCAGCACCAATAACCGACCGCCCGGCTTCAATACCCGGAACATTGAACGTAACGCCTGATCTTTATCAGTGACATTGCGCAGACCGAAGGCAATGGTAATTACATCAAAGGTATTATCGGGGAAGGGTAAGGCTTCTGCGTTGGCCTGAACGAAATCTACGTTACCAACAATGCCAATATTGCGCAGTTTATCGCGGCCGACTTCCAGCATGGCTTGATTGATGTCTGCCAGTACTACCTGACCCGTCGGACCAACCAAACGGGAGAATTTAGCGGTCAGGTCGCCAGTGCCACCGGCGAGATCTAATACATGTTGGCCACTGCGCACGCCGGAGCAATCAATGGTGAAACGTTTCCACACCCGATGTATCCCCATCGACATCAAATCATTCATGATGTCGTATTTGGCAGCAACTGAATGGAATACATCGGCCACCATGGACGCTTTTTGATTTTTGTCGACGGTTTTAAAACCGAAATGGGTTTGATCGCTCTGCACGTCTGACATGCGGGTTCCTGTAATCGTATTTGTGCCTAGTGTATCGAAAAATTGGCTTTAAGACATAACCAAAAAAGCCGTA
>CAXQZJ010000107.1:0-29542 GCA_964228145.1 Alteromonadaceae bacterium
CTGGTGCTAAAACCACAGTGTACCGCTATAGTTATGGTTCGGGTCAAGCCTTTGGTTAGAACACCCAGAGTGCCGCTGCCTAGTGATTGCCCATGAACCGAAAGTTCAGGGCGGAACTATCATGGTTGCCGCAGGCTTCTCGATACGAGTCGAGCTTGCACAAAAACAACGCAATCAAATTCCTGGTTAAAAAGCATCGGCCGGGGACGTTACTAAGCTGGCGAACACCCCAGGCGATGATCCTATTATACAAGCTAACCCGTCTGACTTGCCAGTGAAGCTGACAATGATTGGGTGAAATTGTCCTTCATGGTAGGATAAGTGTCAGATTTGACGAACAATTGAGCGATAAACGTGAGTAAAGATTTTGAAACCCTGAGCGGCAGTTTGAACCGCGCCGGAATCAACAGTGATGCGGCAGAGATGCAGGGCATTTTATGTGGCATGTTGGCCGGTGGCATGAAGCTGGAAAGCCGCAGTTGGTTAGAAGCATTGGCTGACTTTACCGCTCAGGGCGAAGCGTTCAGCGATGACATAAAAACTCAGCTTATCGCCCTCTATACTGACTTGTGCCAACAATTGCTGGGTAACGACTTTGGCCTGACACTGATGCTCCCCGAGGACAATGCACCGATAAACGAACGCGGCCAATCTTTGGTGCGATGGGTACAGGGCTTTATGTTGGGCTTTGGCTTAGAGCAAAATGATTTAACCAAGTGTTCAGAAGACGTAAAAGAAGCGCTGGAGGATTTTGCCGAGATCGCCCGCTTAGAAGAAGATATGTTGGACAACGAGGAATCCGAGAAGGCCTTATATGAAGTCGCTGAGTACGTGCGTATCTCGGCGATGTTGTGCTTTAACGAACTAGGAAAAAGTGCAGAGGACCAACAATCAGAACCCAAAACCCTGCACTGAGTTGGTCATGATAGCTATTGAAGAATTTGTCGCGCGTCGTGCGCGCTTGCGCGAGCAGTTACAAGCTAACAGCATTGCGGTTATTCCCTCAAATCAGGAAATCAGACGCAGCAGAGATACGGACTATCCGTTTCGTCAGGACAGTGACTTTTATTATTTGACCGGCTTTAATGAGCCCGATGCTGTGTTGCTGTTGACTGACCATGAATCCGTGCTGTTTTGTCGCAGTAAGGATCCTGAAATGGAAATTTGGCATGGCCGGCGATTAGGCCCAGATGCCGCGGTAACACAATTAAGTATCGACGAAGCCTACAACATTGAAGAACTGGCTGATGCGTTGCCGAGCTTTTTTGACGGTATGGATTGTGTTTATTATCCACTCGGTCATCAAGTATGGGCGGATGCCTTCGTGCTTGATGCTATCCGGGTATTAAAGGACGCACCGAAGCAAAGTAAACAGGCACCGCTGACGATCACTGATCCTCGACCGTACATTCATGAAATGCGCTTGATTAAATCGGCAGCAGAAATTGAAACTATGGCCCGTGCAGCAGCGATATCGGCCGATGCCCATAAACGTGCCATGCAGGCGGTTCGGCCAGGTATGTATGAATACCAACTTGAGGCTGAGCTACATTACGGCTTTTCCCGTGCCGGTGCCAGGCAGCCAGCGTATGGCACCATAGTGGGTGGCGGCGTAAACGCTTGCATTTTACATTACACAGAAAATAGTGATGTGCTTAACGATGGGGAGCTGGTGTTAATTGATGCCGGGGGTGAGCTTGACGGTTATGCCGCCGATATTACCAGAACATTTCCAATCAATGGGCGCTTTAGTCGGGAACAGGCTGCGCTATACCAATTGGTGTTGGATGCACAACACGCTGCGTTAGGCGTAATCAAACCCGGAGCGACACTGTCTCAAGCCACCGATGCCTGTGTGCGCACTCTGGTCGCTGGGTTACTCGAGCTGGGGCTGTTGCAAGGCAACCTCGATGAAGCCATTGAGCAAAAAACTTATCGCAGATTTTTTATGCACGGTTTGGGTCACTGGCTGGGGCTGGATGTGCATGATGTGGGGCGATACCGGTTAGATGATCAGGAACGGCCTTTTGAGCCGGGTATGGTTTTGACGGTGGAACCCGGTATCTATGTAGCTGAAGATGCTGATGTGGATCCAAAATGGCGTGGCATAGGTATACGTATTGAAGACAATATCGTGATAACGGAGCAGGGGTACGACAACCTGACTGCCGACGTTCCTAAACAGATAGAAGACATTGAAGCATGGCAGGCACAGCGTCCCAATTTGATTTAATAATTGCCGGTGGTGGTGCAGCAGGTTTATCGCTAGCATTGGCTACTGCTGGGCTTGGATTACGCATAGCCATTGTTGAAGCTCGCGAATATGAGTCGCTTGAACCGCATCCTGGATTTGATGCACGAGCATTGGCATTGGCGAAATATTCTCAGCAAACGCTGGATAGCTGGGGACTGAATATTGGTGGGATTGGCGAGCCGATTAAGCAAATTAAAGTTACCGACCAAGGCTATGTAGGTCAGTGTCAGATGCATCATCATGAGTACCAGTTAGATGCTCTGGGCTATGTGGTGGAAATGGCGCGCTTAGGGTGGCAATTGAGGGAACGCCTCGACAACGTCGAAATCACTTGGTTTTGTCCGGATTCGGTGGTTGAGTTGTCGTATCGTCAGGACGCCGTGACGGCAAGCTTGCAAAGTGGTCAGCAGATTGAGGCTAGGCTACTGGTTGTAGCGGAGGGTCCGTTGGGCACCACAGCGAAGCTGGCAGGCGCTGAATTCCAGCATGAGGATTATCAGCAAACAGCAATTATTACAAATGTCCAATTAACCCATGCTCATCAAGGCGTCGCTTACGAGCGCTTCACTGAACATGGGCCTTTGGCGTTGTTGCCAATGACCAAACAACGCATGTCATTAGTATGGACGGCAGACCCGGAGCATGCAGCGGCACTGATGGAACTATCGGATGCTGATTTTATTGCGCAACTTCAAGACGCATGTGGTTACGCGCCGGGTCTTATAAATCAGGTTGGTAAAAAGTACAGCTATCCCCTCGCTCTGGTGACTGCAGAGCAGCACGTGCTTCACCGTACCGTATTGATTGGGAACAGTGCCCACACGTTACACCCTATCGCCGGACAAGGCTTTAATCTGGCTTTGCGGGATGTCGCCGTGTTAGCCGGCATGCTGGCAACGGCAAGTGAACAACTTGGCAGTTACCGCTGGCTGAGGCAGTATCATCAGGCGCGCCAAGTTGATCATCAAAGGGTGATTCAGTTCACAGATGGCTTAGTGCGGGTGTTTTCAAATCGTAATCCTTTACTTGTTTGTGGGCGTAACTTTGGTCTGAGTCTGATGGCTGCGTTGCCCGGGGTAAAGCATCGTCTTGCAACCCAGGCTATGGGACTATTCGGTCAAGCCGACAACGGGAGTCAGTAATATGCAATCAGTAGATGTGGTGATCGCCGGCGGCGGTATTGTTGGTTTAACATTAGCCGTTGCGTTAGCTGAGTTGCCCATCAATATTTTGGTATTGGAGCCGGAAAATCCCGAGTCTAACAACGATTCCCGAGTGCCTGTCCGAGTCAGTGCCTTCAATCGTGCCAGCCAACAGTTATTGCGCCGACTTGGAGTGTGGCAACGGATTTCCGCTGACGACATTGCGGGCTATTCCCATATGCATGTGTGGGAGCAAGACAGCATGGGGAGTATCGAATTTGATTGCCCGCCCGGTCAGGGACCCGAATTGGGCCATATTATTGCTAACGATGCAGTTCGGCGTGCTTTGCTAGCCCGCTTACAACCATGCACGAATGTGTCGTTGGTCAATGCACGTTTAAAGCAGTTTCATCAGGGTAGCAAAGAAGCATTTCTGACGCTGGATAATGGCGATATGGTCAGTTATAGCCTGCTGGTCGGTGCCGATGGTGCAAACAGTGTTGTCAGAAAGCAAGCTGACTTTGCATTAACTTTTTGGGATTATCAGCATACGGCAATTGTGGCTACAATTAAGAGCCAACAGCCCCATCAAAATACAGCCCGGCAGGTGTTTACGTCATCTGGGCCGCTGGCTTTTTTACCGCTGGCCGACCCGTATCAGTGTTCCATAGTATGGTCTCAACAAACCGAGCAAGCTGATGCTTTATTGGCTATGTCCGAGACTGCGTTTAATCAAGCGCTGACTGCGACATTTAACGCGACATTAGGGGTGTCAGAGTTGGTCACTGACCGAGTGAGTTTTCCATTGAGAATGCGCTATGCGCGACAATGGATAAAGCCTCGTGTGGCCATCATTGGTGACGCCGCGCATACCATCCATCCCTTGGCGGGTCAGGGTGTCAATTTGGGCTTGATGGATGCGGCCGCATTGGCGCAAACATTAACCGTTGTGCATCACAAACAAGGCGACCTCGGTGAAGTCAGGCATTTGCGCGCCTTTGAACGCTGGCGTAAAGCCGATGCAATGGAAATGTGTGCGGCGATGGAAGGGTTTAAGCGCTTATATGCAAGTCAGTTACCCGGTTTAAAGTTGGTTCGTGGTGTGGGTATGCGTATGCTCGACCAGCTGCCGGGCATTAAAAACATTGCTATTCAGCAGGCGATGGGATTATCCGGCGATCTACCAGAATTGGCCAAATAACAAAGCCGCGATTGCGGCTTTGTTTTGACTAGGCAGTCCTATTTGGCTTTACCTTGTTTGGCAACAGCATCCATCATGGCTTTGATTTGCTCTGGATCGCCGAGGTATTGCTTACTGATCGGTTTGAGATCCTTATCCAGTTCATAAACCAGCGGCACACCGGTGGGAATATTCAATTCGAGAATTTCCTCGTTACTCATCTCATCTAAGTATTTGACCAGTGCACGCAGACTGTTGCCATGGGCTGCAATGATACAGCGCTTGTTGGCTTGGATGGCGGGGCTGATGACGTCATGCCAATAGGGCAGAACACGATCTATGGTCAGTGCTAAAGATTCTGCTTTGGGTAATGCGCGGGGATCAATACCCTGATAACGTGGATCATGGGCTGGGAAGTGCTCACTGTCTTCACTGACCGCCGGTGGCGGGATATCAAAGCTTCTGCGCCAAATCTTAACCTGATCGTCGCCATGCTTAGCAGCGGTTTCAGCTTTGTCTAAACCGGTCAATGCACCATAGTGGCGTTCGTTGAGGCGCCAGTGACGCTCAACCGGTAACCACATTTGATCCATTTCCTCGGTAATCAGGTTTAAAGTTCGGATAGCGCGTACCAAGACAGAAGAGAACGCTTGATCAAAGACGAAGCCTGCTTCTTTGAGTAATTTACCGGCATTCTTTGCCTGTGCCACACCGGTATCGGTTAAATCTACGTCATGCCAACCAGTAAATCGGTTTTCGCGGTTCCATTGGCTTTCGCCATGTCGAACCAGGACCAGTTTGTACATTCTCTATTCTCCTGAATAATGCGCCTGAAAATCAGTCTGCAAGAATACGGGCACTGGAGGCAAAAATCTATTCCAGCGTGCGATTTCAACGCGATTAATCAGATTGGGTTAGTGGCAGCTCAACAGTAACAACCAAGCCACCTGCCGGACCGTTGTTGGCTTTTATTTCGCCACCATGAGCATGAATTGCACGCGAGGCGATCGCTAGCCCAAGGCCGACACCACCACTGTCCCTGTCACGGGCGTCACTGGTACGGTAGAAAGGGCTAAACAATTTGCCAAGCTGGTGGCTGTCTACACCTTTGCCGTCGTCTGCAATGTCGATGACCAGATGATTGGTTTGTTGATGCAGGGTGACGTGAATAAAGCGGTCGGCGTATTTGATCGCATTTCTGAGCACATTTTCCAATGCACTGGCCAGCAAACGAATATCGCCATGTAAGGTAAAGGCACTCTCGCCATGCAGCGCAATCTCTTTGCCAATCGACTGAGCCTCGAAACGTGCATCCTGCATAACCGGCTCGAGCAATTCATTCAGACCAAAATCACTGAAGTTTTTGCTGTGTTGATTATCAAGCCTGGCCAGGGTTAGTAGCTGATTGAGCATGGTATCAATCAGGCCAGCTTCCTTCTCTATGCGCTTAAGCACCAAGCTACCTTCACCGAATTGCTGTTCCGCTAACGCGATGGCCAACTGCATGCGGGTTAACGGTGTCCTGAGCTCATGAGAGATATCGGATAAGATCCGCTGTTGCCGCTCAAGCATGTCTTCAACCCGGTGGGCCATAAGGTTAAACTCGGTCGCCAGTTGACCGAATTCATCGCGTCGCTTTGCGGTAGCCACATCTTGATGTGATAGGTTGCCTGCGCCCATTTGTCGCGCATGTTTTTGCAATGATTTTAATGGTTTAACCAGTGAACGGGCGAGTAACAGACAGGGTAAGGCACTTAGACTTAAAGCTAAAATCAAGAGCAGCCAGGGATATTGTTGGCGCAGATCCCGCCATCTGTCCGGTGGCAACATTCGGCCGATAAACAAGGCATATTGTTGATTGTCGAGAACTAAGGATGTTGGTCCGTAAAATCGCCAACGACTGAAAGACACTGTAACCGGACGTTGAAATTCTACCGCTTGTTCAAATGCTGCAGAGCCTCGAAACTCTCTTTCTGGAATGGCGCTGATGATGCGTTTGTCTTCGAGGCGGTATAACACCGGGTGAGTGTTAGTACGCATGCCGATGCGTCCCAGAGCGTCACGTATATCACGTCGACTTCTGGAATTATTAATCAGTGCGGCGATGGCCTCTTGCTTAGTTTGCAGCCACTGCAAATGCTTTTGGCTCAACGGCTTGATTTGTGGGCTGTCGTTAAACTGCCTGGTTACCATAGCGGTAACAGTCAGGGTAAGTAATAAAGTAAACCAGAACCATAAGAATAACCGGCCAAACAGATGATTAACCGGATTAATTCGTCGCATCCAATTCATCGCAGCGTCTCAACAAAAATGTACCCTGCGCCACGAATGGTTCTGATAATCTCGTGTTCATCAATTTCACTGCATTTTTTGCGCAAGTTACTGATATGCATGTCAATGCTGCGATCGAAAGGGGCGAGTTTTCGTCCCAATACTTTTTCGCTGATTTGATCTTTGCTGACCAGTTGCCCCGCTTGCTGCATTAGCAATTGCAATGTAGCAAATTCAGTACCGGTCAAACTGAGCGGCTGATCATGACACAATGCCTGTTGTGTTGCCGGATCAAGCAGTAGTGATGCGCTGCGTAAAGGCGCTGTTTTATCCCGTTGACTGGCTATTTTCTGGCGTCGGAGCATGGCTTTGATCCTTGCAGACAACTCCCGTGGATTAAACGGTTTTGGCAAATAATCATCAGCGCCCATTTCTAATCCTAAGATGCGATCAAGATCATCACCTCTGGCGGTTAACATGATCACGGGTGTCAGGACCTTTGGCCGTAAACGTTTTAATACCTCAAAACCATCCAGCTTTGGCATCATGACATCCAGCAAAATGAGATCATACTGATGCTGTTGGGCCTGCATCAAGCCTTGTTCACCATCGCTGGCATGAGCGATGGCATAGCCTTGAGGGGTAAGAAATTCACTCACCAGTGTGGCCAATTCAGCATCGTCGTCAATAAGTAGTATGTTCGCAGTCATGGGCTACCTCCGATGGTTATCATACCTCTTGTAGTGGCTGGGTAAACATTATCCTGACAGGGCTTTACACAAGATTTACAAAGGCTTGGCGTTACTTTGCAATGAGCTGGCTATGCTACAGTTATCCCAATCGGAGCTGTCTTCGTCTGGGCAACAATGAATAGGAGCAAGTGATGAAAAAGCATGTTTTAAGTTTATGTGTGGGCCTGGCATTGACCCTTCCGGCGATGCACAGCGTGGCAAAACCTGAGCGTGAAATGCGAGATGTACTCGCGCAGTTGTCGTTAAGCAAAGAGCAGCGCGAAACGTTGCGAACTAGCATGAAAGCCTCGTATCAGCAGCAGGATAGAGCACAGTTGAAAGAAGGCATGGCCAAACAAAAGCAGCTGCGGAAAACGTTGCAGCAATTAATTATGGCAGAACAGTTCGATCAGGCAGCAGTACAAGCTGTGCTGGCAGAGTTGGCGCAACTACGCGCCGACCATATGTTCCGCAAAGCCCAGCAGCGAGCTACCTTGTTATCGGTACTCGATGATCAGCAAGAGGATGCGCTAACGGCAATAATGCAGTTAAAACAACGTGGGATGCAGCAATCAGAGGAAGCCAAGCCGCAGCGTTGGATGAAACGGCTTGGGCTCTCAGATGAGCAGCAAAGTCAGCTACAAGCCCTTAATGCAAGCCAGCAATCGGCGCGCAGCCAGGCTATGCAAACCCATAAGGCCTTTAAGGATGCTGAAAAAGCCTTGATTGATAGTGGCAATCTGACCCGCGAGAGCTGGCAGGCATTGTTAGAACAATATCAGGATGATTTTCAGGTGGTGGCCCTGGATAAAGCCAAACATCGTCATGCTGTAATGCAGGTATTAAGCGCTGAGCAGAAGCAAAAAGCACTGATGTTTCAGGACATGCGAGAAAAACGAGCCAAGGAAAAGTTTAAGCAAAAACGGGAAAAACATCGTGAGCATCGCGAACGCGGTTAACGATTTTTCAAAGGGCGCAATCGCGCCCTTTTTTATACCGCACCATCAAAATCTAGTTGACGCCATGCTTCATAAACAAACACGGATACCGCGTTAGACAAATTCATACTTCTGCTATCTGGTCGCATGGGAATGCGTAAACGTTGAGCTTCCGGTAAGCCGGTAATGATGTCGTCTGGCAAACCACGTGTTTCAGGGCCGAATAACAAAGCATCACCTTGAGTAAACTTTACCTCAGTAAAGTAGGCCTTGCCTTTAGTGGTACAGGCAAACAGGCGTGCTGGTTTAGCGCTGTCCAGATAGGCTTGCAAACTGGCATGACGTTTAACCTTGGCAAATTCGTGATAATCCAAACCGGCCCTGCGAACGCGCTTATCATCCCAGTCAAACCCTAAGGGTTCGATTAGATGTAATTGGAAACCCGTATTGGCACATAGGCGTATTATGTTGCCTGTATTGGGAGGAATTTCTGGTTGAAAGAGGACGATATCCAGCATGGCGGTAATAAACTAATTCAGCGATCGGGCTAGAATAGCAAATCGGGCTCAATCCGCCTAGCCGTGCAATGAGCATTCGGGGAATTCGCATGCTCAAGACAGGTAAGTATAATAGTGAGTTTTACGCAGTAAGATAAACGGAACACGATGCAACATAATTCACAACATTATGCTTTTTGGATTCGCTTAGCCACCACCGCAGCAGTGGTCGCTGCGGTAAGTATGATTCTGGTTAAAGCCGTTGCCTGGTATATGAGTGAGTCAGCATCCATGCTGGCATCGATGACAGATTCGATTTTTGATGTAGCTGCGTCTGTGTTTAACCTGTTTGTCGTGCGCTATGCGTTAATGCCGGCCGATCGCGAGCATCGGTTTGGTCACGGGAAGGCAGAGTCATTGGCAGGTCTGGCGCAAGCTGCATTTATTATGGGGTCAGCATTGCTACTGATCTTCCATAGTGTTGATCGGATAAAAAATCCTTCCCCGATATTGCACAGTCATGTGGCGTTCTATGCAACCCTGTTCAGTATTGTCGTCACGCTGGCACTGGTAACTTTTCAAAAAGTGGTAGTGAGTAAAACTGGCTCGGTGGCGATTAAAGCCGATTCTATGCACTATAAATCTGATTTACTGATGAATCTGGCGGTTCTGGTGGCTTTGTGGCTTACTGCGCTGGGTTATGTGGCAGTTGATGGGTGGTTTGCAATTGGCATCGCGCTTTATTTGATGTGGGGCGCCAAGGAGATTGCTTTGGAGTCTGCTCACACTTTGATGGACAGAGAGGTGGACGATTCCATTCGCCAGCAAATTATTACCATTATTAAACAACAAACGGGTGTGTTGGGTGTCCACGACGTGCGGACCCGCTTATCTGGCCCGACTATGTTTGTGCAAATGCATTTAGAATTGGCAGATGCGCTGCCACTGGTTGAAGCCCACAGCATCAGTGATCGGGTTGAACAAGCAATCATTCAGTCCTTCAGCAATGCAGAGGTACTGATTCACCAAGATCCTGTGTCAGTGGTTAGTGTGAAGAAGGCTGATTAAAAAAGTTATAGATAGCTTCCATCACCGGGCGACGTTGTTCGTCCTGCTCCATGAGCAATTCGTGCCTGGCATTGCGAATAATGCGTTTATCGCAATTCGGTATCTTTCGCGCGACGATATCTTGCGCCTGATTATCGACGACATGGTCAGCGCCGGCTTGTAGCAAAAGTACTGGCACAGTAATTTGACTGGCTGCGCGTTCGATATGATCCATCGCTGCCACCGCCTGTTGTAACCATTTATACGTGACCCCGCCAAGCTGTAAGTCGGGGTGTTGCTGGTACTGTTGCCTGAACAGCTTATAGCGATATTTACTGTGTGTCAGAGTATTGAGCTTAAAGGGTACGTCTATGTACGGCGCCTGGCCGAGAAAGTACCAGGGTTTGGTCGAGCAAAGATTATTCAGCACAACACCACTGTTGACCAACGCCACTGCCATCCAGTCAGGCAGCGGAGTTTTGATGCCAAACATCGGCGCACTGAAAACGGCCCGGCTGAAGTGGCGAGGATTTCGTAATAAATACATAGCGCCAATTGCACAGCCCATACTGTGACAAAGCAGTAAAGGCGGGCGGGTCACATTGGGTGCGACATAGTGTTCATAAAATGTTTGCAGGTCGTCAATAAAGTAGGTGAATTGATCAACATAGCCGCGTTGCTTATCAGTATGCATGCGTCCTGACAAACCCTGCCCACGGTGGTCGTGAATGAATACAGAAAAGCCATTTTGATAGAGTTCAAAAATCACTTCCTGATACTTGACCAAAGACTCTACCCGTCCCGCGCTAATCACGACACAGTCAACAGGGTCAGGGTGGATTACGTATGCATAGGCAATGGTGACATTCTGCCGGCCCTGAAACTCGCCACGAATAACCTGACTTTGCCAAAATGGCGTAATCTGGCGGGAAAAGGTTTCATCTAAATCCTGTTCCTGACTGTAATAGTACGACATAGCGTCTGACGGCGCTCCTAATGGATGAAATGCTGAGCGGACAAATACCCCGAGGTCGACTCAGGGTAAATTTCACTTGAATTGTGCCTACATGCTGTACAGGATTGCAATACTCAATTGGTTAAAAAAGGACGGCATGATGGGTATTTTAGACGGCTTAATGGGTAACGCATCTGAGGTGGACGTTACTAAGGTTGCGGATGATTTCGCTCCGATTCTTGCTGAACAAGAGCGATTAATCCAAGCCTACAAAGTCATTCGGGATATGTTTGTGTTTACTGATAAGCGGTTGATATTAGTCGACAAACAGGGTCTGACAGGCAAAAAGGTGGAATATCACTCGATACCTTACAGGGCGATCACGCATTTTAAAGTCGAGAGCGCCGGACACTTTGATATGGACTCAGAGTTACGTATATACATTTCCGGCGCCTCAGAACCGGTCAAAAAAGAGTTAAGCAAGAACAGCGCTGTGGCGATTCAACAAGCGCTCGCTATCGGCATGTTCAGTTAAAGGTTATAGCGCTGCAAAAAACGGCGTAACCGGGCAGTCTTGTAATGTTAAGTCATTGAGACTGCCCAGGGTACGGTCAACCCGTCGGCTAAACACTCTGTTATTAACAGTTTGGTCAGGTACCCAAAAGGTGAACAGCCCTGCAGCTAGCGCCGCAGTCGCGCCGCGCTTTGAGTCTTCAAACGCAATGCCGTGCTCTGGTTTTATCTTGAGTTGTCTTATTGCACGTAAGTAGGTTGCAGGGTGGGGTTTACCCTGGATATCGTTTTCCGCTGAAGTCACCAGCGCAAAATAATCTGCTATGCCTAATTTATTCAGCACCGCATGAATGATTCGTGTTGCGGAGCCTGACGCAATTGCCATGGGGATATTCAGACTTTTGAGATGTTCAAGTAGTGTTTCGACACCGGGCAGAGCTTTTCCCTGGGTCTGAATTTTTTCGATTACCCGGTTTTCAAGTTGCTCGCTTGTTTCTGTTAAACTTTTACCCTGCCAAGGATATTGTGCATGCCAGAACTTTACCACGTCCAAAGTGCGCATCCCTGTGGTTTGATGGCACATCGCTGGCGTAAGGGGGACACCCAGTTGAGAAAAAATTTCAATTTCAGCCTCTCGCCATAATGGCTCTGAGTCAATCAATAAGCCATCCATATCGAAAATAACCGCATCACAACGAGGTTGCGGCCGTTGAAAATGAAACATACCAAACTCCTTTTTTAACTCGCTGCGCTACAGACAAAGGTGATTTACCAAGCCCTGAATTAAGCTGATTGTTGGCTGATAATATTTCAATTCAATGAATTCATCGGGTTGATGAGCCTGTTTTATACTCCCCGGCCCTAATACCAGAGTATCGCACCCCAATGCACTGATGAAAGGAGCTTCAGTTGCATAGTTAGCAGATGCGGCCGTTTGACCGGTTAGCTGCTCGGCGAGTGCGATGATGTTATGTTCGTCACGGCAGCCAAAGGCCGGTGATGGTGGATAAAGTAATTGACGGGTTACCCGACCAGGCCACTTTAGGTAAACGGGCGCCAACACCCGGTCAATGTCTTCAATCATGGCCTGACTGTCTAAACCGGGTAGCGGACGCACGTCAAAGGTCATATGGCAGTGCCCGCAAATACGGTTTTCCGCATCGCCACCCGCAACATGGCCTAAATTTAAGGTGCTATGCGGCACCGCGAAGCTGTCATCCTGAGGTTGCATTAGCGCTTGTTTATAATCAAGCAAAACGCCAATTGCCTGATGTAGCATTTCCATGGCATTGATCCCCGCAGCAGGATCACTGCTGTGGCCTGATTTACCGGTAAAATCGAGACGATGCGCTATGTGACCTTTGTGCTTGAATATCGGTTTTAATTCTGTGGGTTCGCCAATGATCGCCATGTCCGGCCGGATGAGTTGCTGCTGAGCAAAAAAGCGCGCACCTGCCATGCTGGTTTCTTCATCAGCGGTCGCTAGTATATAAACCGGCTTGTGTAACTTGTGCAGAGGTAGACACTCCAAAGCAGAGAGTACAAAGGCAAAGAATCCCTTCATATCACAGCTACCCAGACCGTAAAGGCGGTCATCAGTTTGCTTTAATGTGAACGGATCACTCTGCCAACGGCCCTCATCAAAGGGCACGGTATCAGAATGGCCCGCCAGCAACAGGCCGCCTTCTCCACGACCGAAAGTCGCCAACATGTTGAATTTACCTGATGCTGCAGAGCCGGATGGGACCGGTACGGGGTGAATCGCAATGCTAGCCCCGAGTCGTTCGCACTGCTCGGCCAGATAATGAATCATGGGTTGATTTGATTGATCCAGTCTGGCGTCAAAGGCACTGATGCTGGGAATGGAAATGATGTCCTGATAACGCTGTATGAAGTTTTTATTAATCATAAAAATAATTATGCACAAAAGTTGAATAAATATTTATTTGGTGGCAATCTGTCACTTAGACAGAAGTGTGTCAACGAATTTCAGGTCCAAACCTGTTGAAACAGTAATTAACTTTTGCACTTCCCCTGGTGTTTACAGCGTCGGCTTCGGTTTTTAGTTAAATCGACCACGCTGTTTTTATTTTTATCTAAGGTTTATCACAGGTTGAGCGGAAAGCCAGAAAAATGATCAATGTGATTGTCATCGGCGCAAGTGGATATACGGGCGCCGAGCTTTGCCAAATTTTACATCACCACCCGGCCTTTCGGTTAGTGGGTACCTATGTGTCAGGACAAAGCGCCGATCAAGGTGCGCGATTATCTGCATTGTACCCCCGGTTTGCCGAATTGAATGAATATGAGTTAGTGCCGCTAACGGATGTTAGTACATTAGACCCAAGCCAGGTAAGCTGCGCATTTCTGGCGACACCTCATGAATATAGTCACGATATTGCGCCACAGTTAGTCGCTAACGGCATACGGGTTGCAGATTTATCCGGGGCTTTTCGGATTCATGACACTCAGGAGTTCGAGAAAGCCTATGGGTTTCGCCATCAACATGACCAGCTTTTATCGCAAACACCCTACGGTTTAGTGGATTTTTATGCAAATTTACTCGCATCTGCATCGCTGGTTGCCGTACCTGGCTGTTATCCCACTGCGTCTTTGCTGTCGTTGAAGCCCGTTAAAGCACTACTGGATACACAATTCCCTGCCATTATCAATGCTGTGTCTGGTGTCTCCGGAGCCGGACGAAAAGCCAGTTTAAATAACAGTTTCTGTGAAGTAGGAATGCAAGCCTATGGCGTGCTGAAACACCGACATCAGCCAGAGATCCAAGCCTGGTTGGGACACCCAGTGGTGTTTACTCCCCACCTGGGGACTTTTAAACGGGGGATTATCGCAACTACTACAGTGAGACTGAAAGGGCAGGCTGGTACGCAGGATATAGCGCAAGCCTTTGATGAGCATTATTCAGAAAATCGACTCGTCAGTGTTAATCAGGGCCTCATGCCGAAGCTTGATGATGTTATTTATACACCGCGCTGTCACATTGGATGGCAATTCGATGCGGATACGCAAATGCTGGTGGTCAGTGCGGTAATTGATAACCTGTTGAAAGGGGCATCGGCACAGGCTGTTCAAACTGCTAACCTTATGCATGGACTGGAAAAGGATTGTGGTTTATGAAAATTGAAAATGCCCTGGTAATTAAAATTGGAGGGGCACTGTTAGACAGCCCGGCTGAACTGGATGCACTGTTTAATCTGGTTAGCAAATTACAAAAACAACGACCAGTTGCACTCGTGCATGGTGGCGGCAAGCTGGTCGACGAATGGTTGGCGGCGTTGGATAAGCCTACCCATAAAGAGCAAGGTCTCAGAGTCACGCCCGAAGACCAAATAGATTATGTGGCAGGCGCGCTGGCCGGCACCGCGAATAAACAGTTGGTTAGTATCGCCGGTCGTTATCACTTTGGCGCAGTGGGTTTGAGTCTCGCTGACGGCGATATCGCCCATTGTCATGTGTTAGATGCTTCGTTGGGGCGCGTTGGCAGGGCATCTGTGCAAGGTAACAGACTACTGACGACTCTGGTCAGTAGCGGTTTTGTGCCGGTGGTCAGCTCAATCGGGGCTGATAATGAAGGACGCTTGCTCAATGTGAACGCAGATCAGGCTGCAATTGTCGTGGCCCAGGCACTGGATGCGGAACTGTTATTACTGTCAGATGTTCCGGGTGTGCTTGATGCAGAAAAGCAGGTAATCGGCGAGTTAGACCAGCAACAAATTAATGCCTTGATCACATCCGGCGTAATTAAAGATGGCATGCAGGTTAAGGTCAATGCAGCGATGGATACTGCCAATTTACTCGGGCAAGCAGTCATCATTGCCGGTTGGAAGGCGCCCGATGCCTTACATGCTTTACTGAACGGTGCCGAAGTTGGCACGCGTATTTTACCTTCCCATTAACAGAGAGTGTTCATGTCTAAAGATTTACTCACCTTTAGCCACTATAGTCCTGCGCAAATGCGTGAACTAGTGGATCTAGCCCATAGCGTTAAGCATCAAGCGCACAATTACGCCAATGTTCTGGCGGGTAAGAGCATTGCTGGCTTGTTTGAAAAGCCTTCCCTTCGAACGCGCGTTAGTTTTGATGTCGGCATTAATAAACTGGGTGGGCATTTCATTTATTTGGACAGTCAGAAAGAGCGATTAGGTGCACGCGAGTCGCTAGCTGATATGGCCGCCAATCTGGCCTGTTGGTGCGATGCTATTGTCGCCAGAGTCTTTGAACACAATACCTTAAGTGTGATGAGTGAGGCGACAGACATTCCGGTGATCAATGCCTTGTGTGATTTGTATCACCCTTGTCAGGCATTGGCCGACTTTCTGAGCATTAAGGAGATCCTCGGTGATGTCCAAGGTGCGCACTTAGCCTACGTTGGCGACGGCAATAACGTTACGCACTCATTGCTGATTGTGGGGGCGCTGCTTGGTTGTCATATCAGCGTGTGCACACCAGAGGGCCATGAGGTCGACCCCACGATATTTGCTCATGCTAAACAGCTGGCCGGGCAAACCGGTGCCAGGTTGATGCAAACCAACGATATTGCTGACTTGCAGGAAGTGCAGTTTATTTATGCAGATACCTGGATCTCGATGGGTGACGATGCCAAGCCGGCTGAAATTAAACAACGGTTTGCACCTTATCAGGTCAATCACGCGATGATGGCGCGTACCGGGGCTGCCTATGTCATGCATTGTCAGCCCGCCCATCGAGACGTAGAAATAACATCCGCCTTGATGGACAGCGAGCAGTCCGTGTTGTTGCGTCAGGCAGAGAACAGAATGCATGCACAAAATGCAATTTTAATTAAATTACTCGCGTAAATCGGAGGCGAAATTGTCAATTCAATCAATTAAAAAAGTGGTGCTGGCCTATTCGGGCGGATTGGATACCTCGGCGATTATTCCTTGGCTAAAAGAAAACTATGACTGTGAAGTGGTCGCATTTGCGGCTGATGTGGGTCAGGGAGATGAGGAATTAGAAGGGCTGGAACAAAAAGCATTGGCCAGTGGTGCCAGTGAGTGTCATATCGTTGACCTCAAAGAGGCCTTTGTTCGTGACTACATTTATCCGACCGTAAAAACGGGTGCAGTGTATGAGGGGCTGTATCTGCTCGGCACTTCGATGGCGCGGCCTATTATTGCCAAAGCGCAGGTCGAGATCGCCCGCAAAGTGGGCGCTGATGCCCTGTGCCATGGCTGTACAGGAAAAGGGAATGATCAAGTGCGCTTTGAAGGCGCGTTTGCGGCACTGGCACCTGACTTGACCGTGATTGCCCCGTGGCGGGAGTGGGATATGAGTTCCCGTGAAGACTTGCTCAACTATCTGGCTGAGCGGGGTATTAAAACGTCTGCGTCGGCAACCAAGATTTATAGCCGCGATGCCAATGCTTGGCACATTTCCCATGAAGGCGGCGAATTGGAAGACCCTTGGTGTGAACCGAGCAAGCAGGTTTGGACCATGACGGTTGCTCCGGAAGATGCACCGGACCATAGCGAAGAGGTGTTGTTACAATTCGAGCAAGGGCAGCTGACCAGCGTCAACGGTGAAGCTCTGAGTCCTTATCAGGCGTTAGTGAAGTTGAATAACATTGCTGCAGCCCACGGCGTAGGGCGGATTGATATTGTCGAAAATCGCTTAGTCGGAATGAAGTCCAGAGGATGCTACGAAACGCCCGGAGGTACAGTATTAATGGCAGCCTACAAAGGCTTGGAGACATTAATTCTGGACAAACGATCAATGCAATATCGGGAACAGCTGGGTCTAGAGTTCGCACATTTGGTATACGATGGTCGCTGGTTTACACCGCTGCGTGAGTCTATTTTAGCCGGTGCGGATGTGTTCGCCGAAAAAGTGACTGGTGAGGTTGTGGTTAAATTGTATAAGGGCACAGCTAACGTAACCAAACGTCGTTCACCTAACAGCCTTTACTCTGAAGATTTCGCCACCTTTGGCAAAGACGATGTTTACAATCAAAAACATGCAGAAGGGTTTATTCGGCTGTTTAGCCTGTCGAGTCGGATTGAAGCTTTGAAAGGAATGAAGGAGTAGTCGATGGCACTGTGGGGAGGGCGTTTTAGCGGTCAGTCCAGCAGTATGTTTCGTACTGTGAATGACTCATTGCCATTTGATCAGATTTTGGCAGAACAAGATATACAAGGCTCGATTGCCTGGTCTCAGGCGATCGCCAGAGCCGGCGTAATTAGCGCTGAAGAACAGCAAACATTACAACAGGCATTAGAGCGCTTGTTAATTCAGGCAAAAAACCAAACACTGGATTTTGCTGCCAGCGATGCGGAAGACATACACAGTTTTGTTGAAGCCTGGTTGATTGATGAAATTGGCGATACAGGACGCAAGCTGCACACTGGTCGAAGTCGTAACGATCAGGTGGCAACCGATTTACGCTTATGGTCCCGAGAGCAGGTTCATGGCCTGATTGATGATCTACAGAATTTGCAAAAAGCGCTGGTTCAGTTAGCGGTACGCCTGCCTGATGCCATCATTCCGGGCTACACCCATCTACAGCGCGCCCAGCCAGTGCGCTTTGGTCATTGGTGCCTGGCCTATGTGGAAATGTTCAAGCGCGATGTTAGCCGGCTTGAAGATGCATGTAATCGGATGAATCAAGCACCACTGGGCTGCGGTGCATTAGCCGGCGGCGTGTACGATATTGATCGGCAACAGTTAGCTGAAAGTTTGGGATTCGACGGCCCCTGCCTGAATAGTTTGGATGCTGTTTCAGATCGTGATTTTGTGTTAGATATGCTGGCCGCGGCCAGTACCGGCATGATGCACTTATCGCGAATGGCAGAAGATCTGATCTTCTACAACAGTGGCGAAGCGGGCTTTTTGCAATTGAGTGATGATGTGACCTCAGGTTCCAGCTTAATGCCCCAGAAGAAAAATCCTGATGCATTGGAATTAATCCGCGGCAAATGTGGCCGGGTATTTGGCGCGTTACAGGGGCTGCTGGTCACCATGAAGGGTTTACCTCTGGCGTACAACAAAGACATGCAGGAAGATAAAGAAGGTCTGTTCGATGCAATGACACAATGGCATATCTGTTTGTCTATCGCGGTTGAGGTGTTGGACGGTTTGGCGCTAAACCAAGAAGCATGTCGTCAGGCCGCTCAGCAAGGCTTCGCCAATGCAACGGAATTGGCCGACTATCTGGTCGCTAAAGGGGTACCGTTCAGAACCGCGCACGATTTAAGTGGACAAGCAGTATTGATGGCGATTGAGCATCAATGTGCACTCGAAGACCTGAGTTTAAATCAGTTACAGACCATTCATCCTGACATCGACGAGGATGTGTACTCGGTATTGGATTTAGATAACTTAGTGGATAAACGGCGCTTTATTGGCGGTACCGGGAAAGTGGCAGTAGAGGCTGCAATTAAACGAGAACAGCAACGTTTGGGTATGGATTAACGACGATGACCCTGAATCACCCAGACGCGATTCGCTTATTTCGCCATTCGGCCCCCTATATTAATAGTCATCGTGGCAAAACCTTTGTGGTGATGTTCAGTGGTGAAGCCATTGCCGATGATAACTTTGAACGAATTATTCAGGATATTGCGCTGTTGAGTAGTCTTGGCGTGCGGCTGGTTTTGGTGCACGGTGCAAGGCCGCAAATAGATGAGCGTATTGCGTTGCGGGGCATCGAGGGGCGTTTTCATCAGGGCATGCGAATCA
This sequence comes from Alteromonadaceae bacterium, assembly GCA_964228145.1. GTDB lineage: Bacteria > Pseudomonadota > Gammaproteobacteria > Enterobacterales > Alteromonadaceae > Pseudobowmanella. Next base: position 19,245 of record CAXQZJ010000107.1, read on the forward strand.
CAGATAAAGCGACTCTGGAATGTGTGAAGGACGCAGCGGGGTCGTTACGCTCGCAAATTGAAGCGCTGTTAACCATGGGACTACCTAATTCACCCATGCACGGTGCGCATATACGGGTATGCAGTGGCAATCTGGTCGTTGCTATGCCAATCGGCGTCAAAGACGGCGTAGACTATGAGCATTCGGGCAAAGTGCGCCGCATCGACACCGAGGGTATAAATGACCACCTCAATGATGGCTCGATTGTATTGCTGTCAATGATGGGATACAGCGCGACAGGAGAAGTGTTTAACCTCGCCCACCAAGAAGTCGCGATGCAAACCGCAATCGCTCTTAAAGCAGATAAGTTAATTTGTTTTACTCATGCTCAGGGTCTGTTGAGTCAGGAACAGCGTGTTTTGAGCACACTGGATGCAAGTCAACTGGAGAGTCTTATTCAACAGCCTGGGGAAAATGATCCGGCGACGTTGCACGCTGTTGCAGGGGCATTGGAAAGTGGTGTATCACGCTGTCATTGCATTAGTTATCGTGAAGATGGGGCGTTGCTACAAGAGTTATTTACCCGCGATGGTATTGGTTCACTGATATCTCGCCGTCAGTATGAGGTACTACGCCAAGCCAGTATTGATGATGTGGGTGGCCTGTTGAAGTTGCTGCGGCCGTTGGAAGAAGCTGGGGTGCTAGTTAAGCGCTCCCGCGAGTTACTGGAGTCGGAAATTAATCAGTTTATGATTATTGAGCGTGATAGTTCAATCATAGGATGTGCCGCCTTGTATCCCTATCCTGAAGAAGGGTGTGGTGAAGTTGCCTGCGTTGCAACACATCGTGATTACCGTGGTGCAGCCCGCGGAGAGCGTTTATTGACAGCCATGAAGGTACGTGCGGCTGAGTTGGGGTTGACGCGCATCTTTGTGCTAACTACGGTGACTGCGCACTGGTTTTTAGAGCAAGGATTTAAACAAGTCACCCCTCAACACTTGCCGCGTCAAAAGCAGCAACTTTATAACCTGCAACGTAACTCCAAAGTGTTCGAGCTTCGTTTGGATGAAGGCTTGCAACGGTAACTTTGTTGCGCACACAGTGAGCATAATCTTCATTTGCACTGTACACTGAGAATACTGTTTTTTAATAGTTATCAATGACGTGTAATTGGAGAGACGATGCAGGATATAAATCAGGATGAATTTGCCGAAGGTGTAACCCATCATCTGGAGCTACGCAATCTTACCCTGAGTGATTTTGATGACGTTAAAGCCTTGATGGATGTCGTGTACAAAGACGTCGGAGGTGCCTGGACTCGCAAAGAGTATGCTGCGCAAATCAGTACGTTTCCTGAAGGTCAAATTTGTATTGAAGATAAAGGTAGGGTGATTGCAGCTGCATTTTCGGTGATCGTCGACTACGACAAATTTGGTGACAAACACACCTATGATCAGATTACCGGTGATGCCTACCTTACTACTCATGATCCAAATGGCGATGTATTGTACGGTGTTGATGTGTTTGTTTGCCCCGAATACCGTGGGCTACGTTTAGGTCGACGCTTGTATGAAGCGCGCCGGGATATTTGTAAGAACCTCAATCTGCGTTCGATAATGGCGGGTGGCAGGATTCCCAATTATGCGCAGTACGCTGATGAAATGTCGCCCTATGAGTACATTGAGGCGGTCAAAAATAAAGACATTTATGACCCCATCCTAACGTTCCAGTTATCCAATGGCTTTGAAGTAAAACAAGTGCTCAAAGCGTATTTGCCCGAGGACAAGCAATCTAAAGGTTATGCAACGCTGCTGCAGTGGCATAACATTTACTATGATCCTGATGAAAGTAAACTGATTGGTGGGCGTAAACACAGTGCCCGGATTGGTTGCGTTCAATGGCAAATGCGTTATTTCCACGATGTGCATGAGTTGCTACAGCAAGTAGAATATTTTGTGGATGCCTTATCTGACTATCAGTGCGACGCAGCCTTGTTTCCAGAATTTTTCAACGCGCCTTTAATGGGCTTGAATCCCGCCGAATCGTCGATCGATGCGATTTGGCATCTGGCTACCTACTCTGAAGAAATTCTGAAAAAGATTAGCCATTTAGCCGTTTCGTACAACATCAACATTATTGCCGGTTCATTACCGGTAATCGAAGACGATGAGTTGTATAACATCGCTTATTTGTGCCACCGCGATGGACGTATTGAAAGTCAGCCAAAAATCCATCCTACCCCTCATGAGAAACGAGATTGGATTATGAAGGGCGGCGACAAGTTGCAAGCGTTTGATACCGACTTTGGTCGAGTAGGTATACTGATTTGCTATGATGTAGAGTTTCCCGAACTCGCTCGCCTGTTGTCGGAAAAAGAAATCCAGGTGCTGTTTGTGCCGTTTTGGACTGATACCAAAAATGGCTACCTGCGGGTGCGCCGCTGTGCTCAGGCCAGAGCGATAGAGAACGAATGTTATGTTGCCATTGCCGGCAGTGTTGGCAATCTTCCAAAGGTTGACAATGTTGATATTCAATATGGCCAGACAGCTGTATTTTCCCCTTCTGATTTCGCTTTCCCTCATGATGCAATTGTCAGTGAAACCACGCCGAATACGGAAATGACGCTCATCGTGGATCTCGACTTTGATAAATTGACGCAATTACAAAATGAGGGCTCAGTCAGAAATTATCTGGACCGGCGACGGGACCTTTACAAGGTTGAATGGTTAGGGGACAAATAGTCCCCTAATTATGATCAGGCACCATCAACCGGCTCATGCTGGCTTTTAGTTGTTCCGGATGACAAGGATTGTCATGCGCACGGCTCTGCCCAGAAGGCAAACCTTCCCGGAAACTTTTAATGGCATGCTAAACGGTACACCTTGAACGTTTCCCGAGTTGACGGGGTGGGTTGATGACTACGGTGCCGATCATTGCCCCTTGGTTACAGTTCGGATAGGGTAGATGAGCATCACGTTATCCGTAACACTTCAGCAGTACATCCATATCCTGCAATTTGGGGGTAAGATAAAGCTAGCACAGTCCTGTCCTAGCTCAAGGCAACACCAAGGTTAATTAGTAAACGCTTGTTTTGCCAGTAAATTAAACTTTGCCCAAATTGTTCATTAAAAAATGTCCAATAGCGAGTCATCTTGTTGTTCATCGTTGGCTGATTCGGCCGGGTCGACAAACTCGTCATCCCTAACGAACTGATCAGGTTGGGTACCTTGTTTAAAGTACTCAAATAACGCAGTGTGATCGTTGCGCTGTGTGAGTTTACCTGTCGTTCTGTCGATACGCACAGAAACAATACCCGGTGGCACAATGAAATCTTGTTCTGGTTTGTCAGCTAACACATCTCGCATAAAGCGAATCCAAGCTGGTTGTGCGACGCGGGCGCCGTCTTCTCCACCGACCATAGCATTGCCAATCCAGTTATGATTTGCTGACTTGCCGTTAAGCATGGGGTTAGGCACTGTGTTAATCAGATATTGATTGCGACTGGTACGTCCTAACATGCGGTTCATGTCATCGAAGCCGACCCAGGCGGTCGCGACTAAATCGGGCGTAAAACCACTGAACCAGGTATCTCTGGCATCATTGGTCGTGCCGGTTTTGCCTGCCAGGTCCTCACGACCTAATAGGTTTCTTGCCCGCCAACCAGTTCCTTGCCAATAGGTTTTTTTGCTCCAGCTGCCGTTGACTCGCAATGCTGTGCGCATCATCTCGGTGACCAAGAACGCGTTTTCCGCGCTGATCACTTGTTCGGCCTGCCGCGGCTCGGCCTGACGTGGCCCGGCCTGACGCGGCCCGTCCTGACGCGGCTCGACCTGACGTGGCTCGGCCTGAAGCTGCCCGTCCGACATAGCTTGCTGTTGTTCCGACTTTTCTAATTCGTTCTCCATGTCAGTGAGAACATCAGCGGGTTGCGTCTCGATACAATCGACACAGGCCACCGCTGGGTTGGCTTGGTAAATCACTTCACCTTGCTCGTTTTCCACTTTATCTATCAGATAAGGCGTGATCAGATGTCCACCATTGGCAAACACGCTCATGCCACGCACCACCTCCATAGGTGTCATGGAAGCTGACCCTAAAGACAGCGATTCGTCCCGAGGTAATTCATCACGGGCGAAGCCGAAGCGGGTCAAATGCTCAATCACATTATCCAGTCCTACTGCACGTAGTAAGCGCACAGATACAACGTTTTTAGATTTACCTAGGGCGACACGCATTCGAATGGGTCCGTCATACTCTTCCGGGGAGTTTTTGGGGCGCCACGCTAAACCAGAGGCGCGATCCCATTGATTGATAGGTGCGTCGTTGATCACGCTGGCTAGGGTAAAACCTTGCTCAAGTGCTGCTGAGTAAACAAACGGCTTAATGTTGGAGCCAACTTGCCTTTTTGCCTGTGTTGCCCGGTTAAACTCACTAAGGTAAAAGTTATAACCACCGACCAAAGCCCGAACAGCCCCATTTTGCGGGTCTAATGCGACGAAGGCGCCGGAGACACCCGGAATTTGAGCCAGTTGCCAGATTCCGTTCTCATTTTTGCGTATATAGATTAGTTCACCGACGTTCACGATATCGCTGGCGCGCTCAGGATCCGGTCCTTGCTCGATATCTGAAATAAATGGACGCGCCCACGCTAAGCCGTCCCAGCTTATGTTCAGGTAACCTTGCTCACCGCGATAGACTAAAATGTCTGTTTCATTCACCTCAGTGACGACCGCCAGGCTGAGGGGATCATATGCCGGGGTCGCACTAATCACTTGCAACATTTGCTGTTCAGTAAAGGCTTCGGTGGGTAAGTCCTGATATTTATCTTGCTGAGCTTCATCTTCAGCGCGCCAAAGCCGCGTGATCGGTCCCCGATAACCGTGTCGTTCGTCATAATCATGGAGGTTGTTGACCACGGCGCGGGTTGCGGCATCCTGCATTTCACTTGAGACCGTCAGGTACACTTTATAACCAAGGGTTTCTGCATTTTCACGGCCGTATCGTTTGACCATCTCCTGATAGGCCATATCCGCGATATAGGGTGCATTAAGGGTAATTTCAGCACCATGTCGCCGGGCGGTGACCGGCGCCGATACCGCTTCTTCATATTGTTGACGGTTGATATAGCCTTCGTCCAACATCCGCAATAATACAATGCGACGGCGCTCCACCGAGCGTTGCGGGTGGCTGATAGGGTTAAGGATTGAAGGTGCCTGGTGTAAGCCGGCAATGGTAGCGATTTGGGCTAAGCTGAGCTCATCGACCTGCTTACCGTAATAAACTTGAGCCGCAGCGCCGACCCCAAAAGCACGATGCCCTAATTCGTATTTGTTTAAATACAATTCGAGAATTTCATCTTTTGTCAGCACTTGCTCCATGTGCAAGGCGATAAAAATCTCTTTAATTTTTCGTTCAAACTTTTTTTCACGGGTCAGGAAAAAGCCGCGGGCCAGCTGCATGGTCAAGGTACTGGCCCCCTGACTCTTTTCACCGGTAATAATTAAATTAAATGCAGCACGTAATACGCCGATAGCATCTATACCGGGGTGATCATAAAACCGACTGTCTTCTGTTGCGATAATTGCGTCAATCAGCGGCTGGGGTATTTCCTCTAATTTCAGGGGGATACGCCGCTTTACACCGTATTGCGAAATCAGTTCTCCATCTGCACTATAGATTTGCAATGGCGTTTGAAAACGGACATCTTTGAGTACGTCAACGCTGGGTAGCTGAGGTTTGTAATAGAAATACAGGCTAACGATCAGCACGATGCCGAACACAAAACCAATAATAGAGAACCAAAATAAACGTTTGAGATACTTCACAAAAACCTATGAATTCGGGGCAATTAACGCAAAATGACTTATATTTTATACCTATGTACCGTTAATAGAACCAATAGGGAAGTAAAAATAGTGAATAATGTAGTTCTGTCAGTATAAAACTGGATAGGCAAGCGAAGGTGTTAAAACACATGTTAGGTAAAAAAAAGCCACAGTTGATAGGAATCGATGTTGGAACTCGATCGATAAAAGCTGTTTTGCTCACACCGCAAGGTAAAGGCTATCAGGTACAAGCCTGTGCATGTGAAATGCTTGGTCAAAACGTGTTGGTCGACCGAGAGGTTAAAGATGCCGAGGCGTTCAGTAATACATTACGCAAATTGAAACTGGCGTTAAAAGTTAAAAAAGCGGACATTGCCACGGCAGTGTCAGGGCCGGCAGTGATCACTAAGCTGGTCTATATGGACAAGGGTATGACGGATTTTGAACTGGAAACTCAAATAGAGTTGGAAGCTGACAGTTTGATTCCATACCCGTTAGAGCAAGTTTATCTGGACTTTGAAAGTCTCGGTGATAGTGAAGCATCAGAAGATAAAATCGATGTTCTGCTTACGGCTGCCCACCGGGATCTGGTTGACGCCAGGGTCACTCTTTTTCGAGAAGTAGAATTCGAACCCAAAGTGGTGGACGTAGAGTCCTATGCGTTTGCTAAGGCCATTGCACTGTTTGCAAAGCACAACGATACCCAGCAAAAAGGTATCAAGGTCGGCGTTAATCTGGGATCTCAGGTTATGACAGTAGTTGCAGTAGAAGGGCAACAAGTGCTGTACAGCAAGGATCACCAATTTGGCACTGACGTCTTGTTGCAAGACATTGCCATCATGAATGCACTCGATAAACTTGAGGCGGAAAAGCAAATGGTCGCTAATGATTTGCCAGAGACGTGGCGACAAGATTCCTTATCACCCTTTATAACCAACCTCAGCCAACAATTGGGTCGCGCCTTGCAAATGCTCAGTGGTCAAATCGGTGGGGTGGCTATCGAGCATATTCAGTTGTCAGGCGGGGGGGCCTGTCTTGACGGTTTAACTGAACAACTCTCCCAGGAGATGAGTCTGGAGGTCAGCGTATTTAATCCATTTGCAGAGATGACATTTTCTGAGCAAGCAACCAAGCAAGGGGCTGAACGCATTGCGCCGCAGTTTGCCATTGCTGCTGGTTTGGCATACCGAGGATTCGAACCATGGCACATATAAACCTGTTGCCCTGGCGTGATGCTCAACGTCAGGCAAAGAAAAAAGAGTATTTCGGCATCCTGGGTTTAGTCGCTTTGGTCACCTTCGGTTTGTTCTTTCTGATTGGGACCGCGGTTGAAAAAATGATTGATAATCAGCGTTTTCGAAATCAGTTTCTGGAAACCCAAATTGCAGCCCTCGATCAGCAAATTGAGAAAATTAAAGAGATAAAACAGAAAAAAGCTGACATCGAACAGCAAATGGCATTGATTGAACAGTTACAAACCAGCCGCAATGTGGCTGCGAACATGATGGATGAGTTGGCCAGAATAGTTCCAAGTGGGGTCAACTTTACCTCTTTGAAGCGAATCAATAATCAGATTGTGGTTGAAGGTCAAAGCGAGTCGAATAATCGGTTGGCAGAGTTTATGCGTCAATTGCAAAACTCTCAGGTGTTCGACGGTGAGGATTTGGCGTCTATCCGCTCCAGCCGTGAAACAGGTAGTGCAGTGAGTGAGTTTAAAATTACCTTCTACATCAGTCAGCAGGTAGCACCCGACTTATCGCTATCCGAAGTTGATCAGGGAGCGAAACCATGAAATTTGATGTCAGCAAATTGAAGGAAATGAACGACCTCGACTTTGAGCAGGTCGCAAACTGGCCGTTTGAAGTCAAGGCGGTGGTAGCGCTGGTAGAGGCAGTGATAATCGGCATTTTATGCTATTTCCTGATTGTAAAAGATAAGCTGCCAATGCTGGATGCAGAGCAGTTAAAAGAACCTGAGCTGAAAAGCACCTATCAGGCTAAATATGGAATCGCGGTTAACCTTAAAGCCTACGAAGAGCAGTTAGCGCGAATTCAGCAGGACTTTTCTTCGATGCTGAAATCTTTGCCTACCAGTGACGAAACTCCCGGCTTATTGGATGACATTACCTATGTTGGCACATCAGCAGGGCTGACCTTCGAATTGATTGCCTGGCAACCGGAGGTAGCCAAAGAGTTTTACACCGAACTACCGATTCAGATGGAAGTGCAGGGCGATTACCATGAATTTGGCGATTTTGTCTCCAGTGTGGCGAGATTGCCACGGATAGTGACCATGCACGACTTTGAAATCGAGCAGTTGGATGAAGGGCTCAACCTGCGTGTACAGGCAAAGACGTATCGCACCGGTGGGACAGGGGAGCAGCAAAATGAAGCGAATTAGCTTTTTACTGAGCCTGGTCCTGTTGAGCGGCTGTCAGCCTGATGTGACAGACTTGCAAGCTTATGTGCAACAGGTTAGCGAAACGACGCAAGTGGCCATTGAACCCTATCCTGAATTTGCCAGTATGGAACCGTTTGATTATCAAGGTGAGGCATTCAGGGACCCCTTTGTTAGGCCAAAAAACCAAGCCTTTGAGACGGTAACACAAGTTCAACCGAACTGCGTTCAACCTGATTTCCAGCGGGCTAAACAACCACTCGAACGGTTTGGCATTGACGCGATGGTGTATAAAGGGTCGTTTTCCAGTGGTGGTAAGCGATACGGGCTGGTGCAAACTAATACCGGCCAGTTGTATCAGGTCACTGCGGGTGACCATATTGGATTGTTTTATGGCAAAGTGTCGCGCATTGACAACGATGCCATTGTCATTACAGAAATGCTGCCAGACGGCACAGGTTGTTGGCAACGCAAAGAAGCCAAACTTGGCAAGGCCGCAGTAGCAGGAGAGCAAGATAATGTCTGAACGCTTTATATTTAATAAAAAACTGAACAAAACTCCACGCGTCTGGACTTGGCTTGCTGTGGCGGCGGTAGCCTTGGTCGCTGTGCAGGCAAATGCAAATCCCGCACAATTGGTAGATACGGATGCGGTTACCTCGCAAACCATGACGCTCAGCAACATTGAATTTCAACGTCAGGTTGACGGAGCTGCGAAAACCTACATTTCGATTGATTCCGAAAAGGCAAAGCCCGAGTTTGAAAAGTCAGCCGGACAGTTAGTGGTACGTTACCCAGACACCAAGGTCTCAGCAGAACATTTGTATACGCTAGATGTTGTCGACTTTGCTACTCCGGTAACGCAAATTGAAACAAGTCAGAAAGGTGACGATGCGCTGGTAAGCTTTTCGGTTTCTGGTCCGTTTGAATGGGATCATCAGCAAAGTGGTGGCACCTTAGTGGTTGTCATTTCCAAGCAGAACGAGGAGCAGGCCGGACAAGCATCGGTACAGACTGATTATGCCGGAGCGCCTATCACCCTGGATTTTCAGGACGTGCCCGTGCGCCAGGTTTTGCAGGTCATAGCTAAGGTCAACGGCTTTAATCTGGTCACCACGGACTCTGTGAGTGGTAATGTTACTATCTCGCTCAATGGCGTGCCTTGGGATCAAGCTCTGGACATGATTTTAAAGATTAAAGGGCTGGATAAACGCCTTGAGGGCAATATCTTGTTAATCGCGCCGGCTGAAGAGCTCTCTGCCAGAGAAGCGCAGCAATTACAGTCACAGCAACAGGTTGCTGAGCTGGCACCGCTTGTGTCTGCGAATCTGCAAATTAATTACGCCAAAGCGGCTAATATTGCTGCCATCTTAAAATCTGAACAGGGTGGTTTATTGACGTCACGGGGTTCGGTTACCGTCGATGAACGGACCAACACTTTGCTGCTCAGAGATACAGAAGCGTCGATCGCTGAGGTGCGCTCTATGCTGAAGACCTTGGATATTCCAGTTAAGCAAGTTTTGATAGAGTCACGTATGGTAACCGTGCGAGATAATATCAGCGATGAACTAGGCGTACGTTGGGGATTCACAGATCAGCAGGATTCAGATGGTATTTCCGGCTCTTTAGAAGGTGCCAATACCGTTGCCGGTGGGGCTTTACCTGCGCTGGACAATCGTCTGAACGTCAATCTGCCGGTCAATAGCGCGGCGGGTCGCTTTGGTGTCAGTATTGCCAAGCTGGCAGACGGAACGATTTTGGATCTGGAATTGTCAGCGTTGGAGAATGAAAACAAAGGTGAAATTATTGCCAGTCCGCGCATTACTGTCGCCAACCAGCATGGAGCTTACATTGAGCAGGGGACTGAAATTCCATATGTTCAGGCTACGTCCAGTGGTGCCACGTCCGTTGAGTACAAAAAAGCGGTGTTAAGTTTATCGGTGACACCGCATATCACGCCGGATAATCGCATTATTCTTGATTTGGTGATCACCCAGGATACACGGGGAGACACAGTACAAACCTCGACAGGTCCTGCCGTTGCTATCGATACGCAGGAAATCAAAACCCAAGTGCTGGTGGAAAACGGTGAAACTG